>JAICXI010000336.1 GCA_025980505.1 bacterium
CCCGCTCCGCCCGGCGCCACCAGGTCCAGCCCCGGGCCGCCGTTGGAATAAAAGGAAACGTTGTCGTTGAGGTCGGTGGCGCCCACCGCGATCACCGGGGCGTAGGCGGCGGGGTAGTCCACCGGGGCCAACTGGCCGCCGTAGGATTCGTTCCCGGCCGAGGCCACGATCACGCAGTTGTGGGCCAGGGCGTTGTCCAGGGCCTCCTGCTCGGCCGGGTCCAGCCCCCCGTTGCCGGAGGAACCCAGGGAGAAATTCAGGACCCTGGCCCCGTGGTTGACCGCGAAGTTCGTGCCCGCCACGAGGCTGTCCGTGGTGCCGCTTCCCGTGCAATCCAGCACCTTGATGGCCAGGAGGGTGATGCCGGGCGCCATGCCCGCCGACCCCGTCGTAAAGGCGCCGCCGCAGGAAAGTTCCTGGTTGTTGCCGCCCCAATCGGCCGCCAGGATGCCCGCCACATAGGTGCCGTGGCCGAAATCATCCATGCTAAAAGTGCAAGAGGCGGAAGGGCTGTCCCTATAGGGACTGCCATAACCACAGGCATTACAAGCCGGGTTCGAAAAGGTGGTACAGGAAGTGCAGGAGGGATCCTGCTCGCCGATGGCGGCGATAGCGTTGTAACCGATCAAGGGAACGGCCTTCAGGTCCGGGTGGAGCCGGGAAACACCCGAGTCCAGCACCGCCACCGTGACCGGGTTCGTGGCGTTGGAACCCGGCGGGCAGGAGGTCCAGCCGTTGAAAAGCGTGACGGCCTTGTCCATTTGGATTTTAAGGAAAGGCCAGCTTTGCGCGGTCGTGTAATTGCCTTCGGTGTCGGTGGGAAGGGTGCAGGTGACCCCCAAGGCGTAATAGCGGTAATTGGGCTGGGCGTATTGCACCGCGGGGTCGCCTTGCATTTGGGCGACGGCGGCCGGCACCTCCATCCCCTTTTTCAGCCGGACCTTGAACAAATCGGAAAGGCCCAGGGCCTGGGGCGTTCCGGCCGAGGCCAGGGCCTTGGCGCGGCTTTCCAGGGAAGCCCCGGGTTTCAAGCGCAGGAGGATCTCGCCCGGCACATAGGCTTCCCGGCCCCGCAGGGTCTGGACCTGTCCCCACGCCGGGACGGACAGGGCCGCAGCTGCACAAAGAAGCCAGATTTCCGGTTGACGGCGGAACATGGAAAAAACCTTTACGGTTAAAATTCGTCCAGCATCCCCAGCAGCTTCTCGGCCAGGCGGCTCTTCGAGTCCTTGGCGAGCCGGACCGGCCGGGGGGAGTTCGGGCTGAAAACCAAGAGCTCGTTTTGGTCGTTGTCGAAGGCCCGCCCGCCTCCCACCCGGTTGGCCACCAGCAGGTCGCAGGGTTTCCTCCCCCACTTTTCCCGGGCGTTCTTTTCCAGGTGGTCCGTCTCCGCCGCGAAGCCGACCACCCTTTGGAACGGTTTCTTCCGTCTTAAGACCTCGGCCAGTATATCCGGGTTCCTCACAAGCCGCAGGGAAAGTCCGCCCCGCGCCTTCTTGATCTTGGTCCTCGAGGCCCGGCGGACCCGGTAATCCGCCACCGCCGCGGCCATGATGAGGAGGTCCGTTTTCGGGAAGGCCTTGAGGACTTCCCGGCGCATCTCCAGGGCGGTTTTCACCCCGATGACGCGGGCGACGTTGGGCGGAGCCAACTTGACCGGGCCGGTCACCAAGGTGACTTCCGCGCCCCGGTTCAAGGCCGCCTGGGCCAGGGCGAAACCCATTTTCCCGCTGGAGTGGTTGGTCAGGACGCGCACCGGATCGATGGATTCCTGCGTGGGACCCGCGGTGACCAGCACCCGGCGTCCCTTCCATTTGCCGAAAAGCCGGAAGTGGCTTTCCACCTGCAGGGCGATTTCGGAAGGTTCGGCGAAGCGGCCTTCCCCCACCTCACCACAGGCCAGATGGCCGTTTTCGGGTCCCAGGAAAGGCACCCCCCTTTGCCGCAAGGTCCGGACGTTTTGGACCACCGCCGGATGGTTCCACATTTTGGTGTTCATGGCCGGCGCCAGCCAGAGGGGACAGGTGGCGTAAAGGCAGAGGGTGGACAGCAGGTCGTTGGCCAGTCCCAGGGCCAATTTGGCCAGGAGGTCGGCCGAAGCCGGGGCGATCAGGACCATGTCGGCGGACTTGGCGAATTCGATATGGGGCACCACCGCCAGGGGATGGGAACCGCCGGGGGTTCCGGGGGGAATGGGGGTGGAACCCTTGAAAAGGCTGGTCCAAACCGGGAAGCCCGACGCCTCGCGCAGGACCTTTTCGGATACGAGCCGGGAACCGGCCCGGGTGAGGACCACCCGGACCTCGCAAAATTTCCTTAAAAGCCGGATCAGCTCGACGGCCTTGTAAGCCGCCACGCTTCCGCTCACGCCTAAAAGAACCCGGGGTTTTAAACGGCCAGAGGTCATAACGGTTGTTCCCGACCCGAAAGTGGGATTCGCGCCGTCCGTGACGGCAAGCGGAGGAAGTTCTGGAAGGGTTGCATTTCCCTCCCCGGGGAAAGCCGGGGCCCGGGCGGACTCAAGGGATCAAGGGCCCGGAAACCTTCCGCGCCCGGAAGCGCCAAAGGCCTACTCTTCTTCTTTTTTCTTTTTCTTGGAAGTGGTGGTGGGAAAGGCGTAAGTGACCTTTCCAATCATGAACTCGTTCAACGCCTGGAGGATCACTTTTTCAGTGTCCACCGTCAAGTTGTGCTTTTCGGCCCTATCCAACAATTGGCGGGCGCGCTTGGAAGCGGCCAACACGGACAAGTACTTGTTTTCAAGGGGCTCGATCGCCTGGTTTTTCTTATCGTCGGTCATGTTTCTCCTCGCGGGCTGTCAAATGATTTAAGGAAGTGGAATTATACTCAAGAACCGCTGAAATCGTAATGACAAAACTTCAATTTCAAGCCGCCGGGGCGGCTCCGGCCGGGCCCGGCCCGCCCCACTTTGGGCGAAAGGCGCCGAATTCCCATCATTTCCCGGCTTTACGTCCCTGGATCGGCCCCGACTTTCCCGTGGAAGCTCCGCCCGGCGCGCCTTTTTTTCTTTCCTTCCGGAGGATCCGAACCACTTCCGAAACGGCCCTGGGCAATCGGTCGTTCACCACCTGGTATCCGTAGTGCCGGCCTTCCTTCATTTCCCAACGGGCGTTTCGCAGGCGAAGCCGGAGGGCTTTCTCGTCCTCG
>JAICXI010000123.1 GCA_025980505.1 bacterium
CGCCGCATGGCTTTCAGCACGCCCTCGTCCCCGCTCTGGAGGGGGAGGTGCAGGTGCGCGCAAAGGCCGGCCCCCGATTGCCAAAGGGGCAGCAGGGCTTCCTCAAAATCCGCCACGGCGTAGGAGGACAGGCGGACGCGCTGGATGCCGGGGACCGCCAGCAGTTTTTCAACCACCGGGGCCAGCCGGGGTTCGTCAACCTTCAAGCCCCAATCCTTCCCATAAGAGGAAAGCTGGATGCCGGCCAGGACCAGCTCCCTGGCGCCGTTCCGGGCCAGCCTTTTTCCCTCTTCCACGATCTCCAATCCCGGCCGCGAGACCATTTCGCCCCGCACCCGCGGGATCAGGCAGAAGGAGCAGCCGAAGTTACAGCCGTCCTGCACCTTGATCGTGGCCCGCTGGTGGCCGTCGAAGCGGGATATACCCCCGCCCCAGGGCGAGGGGGGAAAGGGGGCCGGCGCAGGCCCAAGGCCGGGAACCGCGGCCCGGATTTTCTGGAACAACCGCGACTTTTCATGATTCCCCACGACCAGGTCGACGCCCGCCAGGGCCCCCACTTCCCGGGGCCGGTCCTGGGCCAGGCAGCCGGTCACCACCACGAAGGAGTCGGGATTCCTCGCCTTGGCCCGCCGCACCAGCTGTTTACCCTCGGCATCCGCGGCCGCCGTCACGGTGCAGGTATTGATCACGTAGATATCGGCGGCCTCCTCGAAAGGCACGGCTTGGAGCGAGGCCCTTTCGACCTGCTCCTTCATGGCCTGGGTGTCGTATTGGTTCACCCGGCAACCCAGGGTGGTAAAGGCGATTTTAGGTTTATTCATGACGGCCTCAATCCCGTCCAGCACAAAATGCGCGGGAAAGCGCCCAAGGTTCAATACCCCATTGAACCAAGGAAAAATGTCCCGAGTGTCCCGGCTGACTGACCCGGCAACCCAGGGTGGTAAAGGCGATTTTAGGTTTATTCATGACGGCCTCAACGTTGAACCAAGGAAAAATGTCCCGGGTGTCCCGGCTGACTGACCCGGCAACCCGGGGTGGCGAAGGCTATTTTAGTTTTGGGGGGTGTTTGCATCACGGCTTGGTTTAGCTTCTTTCGGGGTGGAAAGCAAGAAGACATCCAGCGGGGCGTAAACCGCCAGCCGGTAGGAATAAGCCGTCGACTCGTCGATGAAGTGGACGCGGAACTCGGCCTCGAACAAGGCGTCCCCTTCCAGGTGGAAATCCCGCCGGGCGCCGATCTCCACGTAAGTACGGTCGCCTCTCACGAAGCCGTGCAGTTGGTCGAGGGAGGCGGAGTCAGGCGAGCCGTAGGACGCGTAGTTGGCGTCGCCTTCCTGGCTGTAAAAGTCCCGTCCCCGCCAGCCGATGCCGAAAAGGCCCAGGTTCCCGTCGGGTGATATTTCCGCCTTTAAATAACCACCGCCGCCATATTGCGTCCCGCCGGTGCTGTCGCCCATCAAAAACCCGCTCATGACGCCGAAGACGTCGAATTGGGTGGAACCCAAAAGGCCCGGGACTTTCCAGCGGAACCCCAAAGCCGGCACCCAGTTGTTGACGATCCCGCCGGTGGTGTAGAGCTGGCCCCCGTCATGGAATCCGTGCAGTTCTTCCTCGAACGAGAAGTTCCCATCGAGGGGTTCTTTCCAAACACCGCCATAATCCATTTGCTCGGGCTGGGAAGGAGTATTGAGCTGGTGCCAATTGAGGAACATGTCGCATTTAAAGGACGGGTCGTCCTCCATCCATTGGATGCCGTATTCGACGGGACGGGTGAATTCCAGGGTGGTGACTTCCAACGGTTCCAAAAAGCCGTGGCGGCCGCGAGTCTCCAGGGTGCCCATGACCAGCCGGGTGCCGCCTTCGCGGTACTCGAAGGAAAGCAGGGGTTTCACGTCAACGACGGGATCGACGTTGCTGGTGCTGCGGAAGTCGGCGAAAGCGCCCGCGGACAGGAAGGCGTTCGGGCCCAAGGCCGCTTCCAGCCGGCTTTGGACCTGCTGTCCCAGGAGCGTCTCGCCCGTGCGGTAGGGCTCGAAAAATTCCGTGTTGTCGCCGTAAAAAGTAAAGTTGTTTTTCCAGTGAATGTCCGCGGCTTGGGCGGGAAACGCCGAACAGGCCCCCCAAAGGGCGCCGAAAAGGAGGATGTTTTTCTTGCGGATCATGGGGCCCCAAAATAAAAACGGGCCCCGGGGGCCCGTTTTCGCCGGAGGATGGATTTCGATCAGAACGAGAAGGTGAAGTTAAGGCCGCTTTCAATCCCGCTGAAATCCAGCGTGAGGGCGGCGGTGGGATCGCCGTTGGGGACGTTGGGGGAACCGGGCAGGCCCACGGCCCCGGTCTTGGTGTCCACCACCAGGGTATTGCCGCCCTTCTGGAAGTTGGTGGCGCTCAAATAACGGTAACCCACGTAAGGCCCGAAGGCGATTCCCTTCCCGAGGGAGAAATCGACTCCCAGGAGGGCTTGGCCGTTGATGGCCATGGTGTTGTAGGAGCCGTTGCTGGTGGCGTCCTGCTGGATGGGCGTGGTGCCGGTGGAATCATACTGCGTCTTGGTCAAGGCCAGGCTGACGGGGGACACGCCGCCGCCTAGTCCCAGGTAGCCCTTGACGCCGTTGCCGCCGAAGAGCAGCTTGACCCCCAGGTCCGCCGTGATGATGGTGGTGTTGAAAACGTACTTCCAAACGTCGGGCGTCCCGATCGGGATGCCGCCGTTGTAGCTGTGGAGGTAATCGAAGGTGGTATAGGACAAGTTGCCCACGGGGAAGTACCCGATGGCCAGGTTGACCTCGAAATCCGGCCCCAACTGCACGAAGGGTTCCAATTCGGGCAAACCGATCAGGTTGGGCGTCACGCCGCTCAAGGAAACCGCGTTGGCCCCGTTATAGGAGCCCTGGACGTATTTGGTGATCTGGCTGGGGTCGGCCAGCACGTATTCCATCCCGCCCATCACGTGGAAACCGAAGGCCGATTTGCTTCCCTTGCCGCCCGTGGGCGCGGCCGCGCCGCCGGCCACCGCGGTCCCTGAATATTTGGACGCCTGGTCCTCCACCCATTGCTGGTCTTCGGGGCCCAGCCCCGCCTTCACGCGGTCCGCATAGGCCTTGACCGAGGCGTTGGGCTGCTTGGCGTTGGCCACCTCGAAATAAAGGGCCGCGTACTTGGCGTTGCCGGTCATGTAATAGGCGTATCCCGCGTAATAATAAGGACGGTAATCGTTCGGGTTTTGCTGGATGGCCCGTTGGAAGTAAGGAAGGGCGGCCGCGTATTGGCGCTGTTGGAAAAGCGAGTAACCTTGGGATAGGTAATTGGGGGCCGCCACGCCCGCCCCGGCGGCCGGCGTTCCGCCGGTCTGGGCCTGTAAATTCCGGACAAACTGGGCCAATTGGGCGTTGGTGGGTTGCAGCGCGGAAGCCCTTTGGTAATAAGTCAGGGCGTAGGGCTTGTTGCCCGTGGCGTAGTAACAGTTCCCCGCAGCCTGGTAGGCGGCGGCGTTATTGGGGTTCAGTTTGATGGCCGCGTTTAAATACTGGAGGGCTTGGGTGTAATTCCGGCTGTTGTACATCTGGACGCCGGCGGCGTAATACTGATCGGCCGTGGCCCCCTGGGCGCGGGCCGAAACGGGAATCATCAGACCCGACATCATCGTCAATGCCAAAAGGAGTCCACTCATTTTCCGTCCGGCCATTTCGACCTCCCAGTGATTGGTGCTTGAAACCCTTGAGGAAACGTTTTAACCCCCCTGAAGCATCAGCCATTATAAAGTCTAAAAAAAACCAGTCTAGGAAAATGATTCCTTTAAAACCCCGGCTTTCACGGCTTTCGGGAAGGGGATGGCGGAATGTTTCCGACAAAGAAGGTTTAGGAAGCCGCCGCGGTGGAAACGGGCGATTCCACTTCCCGGGCGCCGTCCTGGGGCTCGTTGATGTAAGCCTGGGGGGAGATGTTGACCTGCTTCTTGTATTCCCCCTGGACCCGGTTCACGAACGCCTCCGCTTCCGCGGCCTTGACCAGGCAAACCAGCGAACCGCCCCACCCGATGCCGGCCATGCGGGAGCCCATGCAGCCGGGCTGCCTCCGGACGGTGGCGGTCAGGATGTCCACTTCCTCGCAAGTGGCCTTCAGTTTGTCGGCCAGGGAATCGTGGGATTCGCTCAAGAGCGCCCCGAAACCCTCGTAATCGCCCCGGGCCAGCAGCTCCTTGGCCTTCCGGACCCGCTGGTTCTCGTACACCACGTGGTCCAGGCGTTTACGCAGGATGATGTCGATTTTTTTGCGCGCGGTTTCGTAGGCTTCCCCTCCCACATCCCTCAAGGAAATGACCTTGGGGACGTGCTTGCGTATCTCGGTTAAAAGCTGGGCGAAAAGCTCCAGCCGTTTTTGGAATTCCTCTTCCCTTTCCTTCTTCCGGACGCCGCTATCCACCACCACCAGCCGGTAGTTCTTGGAATCGAAAGGGACGTATTCGGGCTTGAAGCTGCGGGCGTCGAAAAGGACCAATTGATCCTTTTTGGAAAACTTGGCGGCGAAGGGCGAGAAGTAGTCGCCCCGCAACGACATGAACTGGCTTTCCACGCGGTGGCAAAGCTTGACCACCGTGGCGTCGTCCAGGGGGTTGGTTCCCAGGATGTTGCAGGCCACGGCGGTGGCCGTCGTGATGGCGGCCGAGGTGCCCAAACCCATGTCCTCGGGCAGGTCGCCCCCCACCACCATTTGGAGGCCCTCCAATTTGCGGCCCGTCCTCTCGTAAAAATAAAGGACCCCTTTGGGGAAATTGGCCCAGCCGTCGGCGCGGTCGAACTTCAGGGTGGCCAGGGAGACCTTTATTTTTTCGTCGTAATTGAGGGAATGGATGAAGGCCTGCCGGTCCGACCGGCGCTGGGCCGCCACCACCGCCGAATGGTTTCCCGCGCAAAGGAGGCTGAAGCCGTCCACGGCCTCGGTGTATTCCCCCCCCAGCAAGGTCAGGCGGGAAGGCGCCGCCACGAAAGTGATTTTCCGGCCCGAATCGCCGTACTGGTGCAGGAAAGCGGCTTGGGTTTTCTTGATCAGCTCTTCGAGCGGCATGAGGCCTCCCCTATCGGAAAAATTTCACACCGCGTGGAAGCGGCGGAAGTAAGAACTGGTTTGGGAGCCCGCCCCGGATCGACCCCGGGCGCGGCTTGTTTCCTTCGAGCCTGAAAGGCTCAATGCTTGAACAACAGCAGGTAATAGAACAAAACCGGGGCGTTGAAGAGCAAGCTGTCGATGCGGTCGAAAACGCCTCCATGGCCCGGAAGGAGGGAGCCCGAATCCTTGGCGGAAAGGCTGCGTTTGATGGTCGATTCTACCAAATCACCGATCTGGCCGAAAATGGAAAGAAGAGCGGAAAGTAAAAACACGTCCGTGGCCGTAAAAACGCGGGTGTAAAGGGGGACGGCCTTCCAGAGCGAAAAGAGGCATGCCAAAACCAGCAGGAACCCGCCCAGGCTGCCTTCCAAGGTCTTTTTGGGCGAAGCCAGGGGGGCCAACCGGTGGCGGCCCCACCAATGGCCGGCGAAATATCCGCCCGTGTCGTAAGCCCAAGTGGCCGCATAAAGCCAGAAAAGGTACCAAGCCCCTTCCGGAAGGTCCCGCAGCCTCAAAAAATAATTCCCGAACCCGCCGAAATAAGCCGTCCCGAAAAAGGTCACGCTGACCGAGGTCACCATTTCCCGCAGGGGGCGCTTGGACCAGAGGAAGGAAAGGGACAGCAGCGCCAGCCCGGCCATGTAAGTTCCATGGCCGTCCCAGGCCACCCAGGGCCTCAAAAGCCAGGGGGACAAGATGAAGAAGAGGGCCAGGCCAGCTTCCACCCGCAAGGTTTTCATGCCGTTGCGGTCGGCCATCTTCAAATATTCCAACAGGGCCAACAGCAGGCCCAGGAAGGCCGTCAATTTAAAAGGCAGGGTCTGGTCCCAAAAGGTCAGGAGCAACAATACCGGAATGGCCCCCAGGGCCACCCCCACCCGCTGGCTCAGCGAACCCATGACGCCACGCTCCCCACGATGTTTTGCACCCCCCCGAAACGCCTTTGCCGGGTTTGGAAATCCCTCAGGGCGGCGATGAAATGGGGCGTCCTGAAATCGGGCCAGAGGGTCTTGGTGATGTGGAATTCCGAATAAGCGATTTCCCAGAGCAGGAAGTTGGA
>JAICXI010000443.1 GCA_025980505.1 bacterium
CCGCGGGCGTCCATGGCGTGGTGATCCCCAAGCACCGGGCGGCCGAAGTAAACGCCACGGTGGTCAAGGCCTCGGCGGGGGCCGCCGAACACGTGGCCACCGTCAAGGTCACCAACCTGAACGATACGATCAAGAACCTCAAGGAGGCCAACGTCTGGGTGGTGGGCACGGACGCGGAGGCGCCCAAGGCTTTCTACGATTACGATTACCGCCAGCCGGTGGCCCTCGTGATCGGCAACGAGGGAAGCGGCTTGCGGCGCCTGGTGAAGGAGAATTGCGACGAACTGGTCAAGATCCCCATGGCCGGCAAGGTTTCCTCGTTGAACGCCTCGGTGGCCGCCGCCTTGCTGTTGTTCGAGGTGACCCGCCAGCGGAAATGGGGGACGGGCCATCCCGCGCCCGGGCCGCCCCTTTCCTCCTACAGCCTGGGATTGTCGCCTGAAAAAGACTTTTTTCGTTCAGGCCCTGACCCGGCTTTTGAAGCGCCGGGTGAGGGCCCTTCTCAAGGGCTCGACGTAAGCCCTTCGGAAAAAGTGGAGGAGAACCCCCCGGATACGCCGGGAAACGCGAAGGGCGGGGGTTTCCGGTGGTAAAATAAGCCGTTGTTGCTTGACGCCCCCGCGCGGCACTTTTATAATCCCCCCTCTCTTTCTTCAAGGAGCTCGGTTCGCAGGGTTGTCCGGTAAGGTGAAAACCTCACTCGACTTCGGCCGCCTGGGCTGGCGTAGCTCAGCTGGTAGAGCAGCCGCCTTGTAAGCGGCAGGTCACCGGTTCGATCCCGGTCGCCAGCTCCATTATTTGGAGAGAGGGGAAAAGACCCGGCTTTTCAGGGATAAGTGGACAGGTGCCCGAGTGGTCAATGGGAGCAGACTGTAAATCTGCCGGCCGACGGCCTTCGCAGGTTCGAATCCTGCCCTGTCCACCATTTTTTAGTGTCGATCGAGTTACAACTTCAATTCGCAGCGAGTCGAACCTGGGGGAAAGGGTTCGGGAAAACGGGAGTTTTCCCGGCGGTTGAAGGAGGTACATAGGGGGGGCTTTCTCCTATGAGCGCGAAGCGCGGTTCGTATCCCGCCCTGTCCGCCCTTTTTTAGTGTCGATCGAGTTAAAACGTCAATTCGCGGCGGGTCGAACCCGGGGGAAAGGGTTCGGGAAAACACCCGCTTTTCCCATCGGTCCGAAGGGCGTCCGGGGCCTCCCGGGGCCCGAAGTCCGGTTCCAATCCGGTCCCCGCCTCCCCTGTTCTTGGAATGGTTCCTGTTCCATCCGGCCCTTCAGCCCTTCCGCTTTCGTGGGACCTTTTTTGAACCCCTTCCCCCCACCGCCAAAAAAACCTCCTTATGACCGGGATCATTAAACTGCGTGGAATCGCCGCTATGATTTAGCCCCGAACAGCGCCGTTTTCCCAAGGCACGGCGCCTGATCTTGCCGGGACGGCTTGATCCCCGCCGGGGGGCCGCCCGAAGCGCCGGACGAGGAGCTCCCATGTACGATCTTTTTTTGAAAACCGCCCGTGAAATCTTCGAAGAGGCCAAGGCCCAGAAGCGCCTCCACTACAATCCCGATTACGGCACCCTGAGGAAATGGTTCGCCGATGAACCGGGCGTGCGCCGGACCCGTTACGGCAGCCTGGAAGTGGACACCGAGCCGACTTCCCGCCTGGCCCGCTTCACCAAGAACAACATCGACGAGCCTTTCGGCCCCGCGGAAGAAGCCTTCCTGGCCAAGGCCAAGCAATGGATGTCCCGCGAGGAACTCATCGCCTTTGACGTGACCGTGGGGGACGGAAGCGAGGGCGTCTCGGCCCGCATGGTGGTGCCCCGGAAGCACGCCCACGTGTGTTACGGGGGCACCAAGCTTTTCAAACCCGCCGCGGTGGCCGACCCCGCCTATTGGGTCCTTTTCTTCATGGACGAGGAATTCGAGAAGAACAAAGGCCGGAAACAGCCGGACAAGAAGGTCATGTTGCGCAATGCCCATTCCGCCGACGGGCGCATGGTGAAGTTCGTCAACAACAGCAACTATATCGGGGAGTGGAAAAAAGGGATCTTCGCGGGGGAGGATTACCGCGTGAAGCTCAAGAACGACGCCATCTTCCTTCACGCCGGCTGCCGGATGGATTACTTGGAGGACGTGCACGGCGATTTCAAGGTGACCAGTTCGCTGTTCGCGGCCTTGAG
>JAICXI010000386.1 GCA_025980505.1 bacterium
ACCGTCGAAACATCCCCCTGGTCGGGCGGCAAATGGGCCAGGGGCTTCAAGCGGTGGGGGGCCGGGGGAAGGGACTTGACCGTAATGGTCCGGGCAAGGGGAGCGGCGGCGGTTTCAGCGGGGGCCGGCGCGGCGGCTTCCGGGGCCGACGCTTGCGCGGTGGTTCCGGTGGTTGTTTCCTCGGGCGGCGGCGGCAATTCGGAGCCGGTCGACGCGGCTTGTTCCGCGGACGGAGCCGGAGCGGGGGCTTCAGCGGCCGGAGCGGAGGCTTCCGGCGCGGGGACTTCGGCGGGCGGTTGGGCCGGGGCCTGCCGGCCCTTCATTTTCTTGAGCGCCAGGGCTTCTTCCTTGGCTTCCCTTTTTTCCTTGGCGGCCAAAGCCAAGGACATTTCCTTCGTGATGACCGGCAGTTGGGTGCGCACGTAGTAGCGCAGGACGTCATTCAGGGATTTCAGGGGGGTCAGGTCCACCTTTCCCTGGATCTTAGCCTGGACGACGGAGGCATCCGTGGTGCCCCAATAGTTTCCGCCCAGGGACAAGATGGGCGTGTTGTTGACGACTTCCTTCTGGTTGTCGTGGACGCTGTTGTATTTGAAGCTCAGGCTCGAGAAACCCTTCAAGTAAAGTCCGAAGCCGTTCTCCACCAGGGTGTTGAACTGGAGCGACGCCTTGACCGTGCCGTCCAGGACCACGCCGGCCGCGTTACCGTAGATCTTATTGCTCTTCAACCGTGCCGTGGTGTCGCCCTGGAGATAAACGCCGCTGCCCCGGGTCACCTCCGAGCCTTCCATGGTCAGTTGGCAATCGCGGGCCAGGAAAACCCCGCTTGAGAATTTGGAGTTGACGATATGGGCTTCCGCGCCGTTGAGAAAGATTTCGCTGTGAAGTCCGGCTTGCGTCATGT
This sequence comes from bacterium, assembly GCA_025980505.1. Lineage (GTDB taxonomy): Bacteria > Oederibacteriota > Muellerivitia > Muellerivitales > Muellerivitaceae > JAICXI01. Next base: position 905 of record JAICXI010000386.1, read on the forward strand.
CGAAAACCGCCGGGGCCGCCGCCGACCCCTGGACTTCCAGGTCGCCGTCAACCTCGAGCGCCGCCGGCCCCTGGAAAACGACCTTCACACCCGGATCGATCCGGAGGGTCGCGCCCTTGGGAACCAACGCCTTGCCTTGGACCACATAAGGGCTGCCGTCCCTCGTCCACTGGGTGTCTCCCGAAAGCGTCGAAGGAACGTTGGTGGAAGCGAAGGAAAGGGTGGAAAGGGAAACCAGGAACAGGGCCGGAAGAATATTTATCAAAATCGCTCGTCTCATAAACGGTGCGGACCTCAAATGAAATGGTGGAAGAGCCTAGGCAAAAAGCATCCGGAAAGCGCGCCTACTATAACACAAAAAACCCCGAAATCCGTTCCCCAAAAAGCGTTCGGAGGCCCAAAAAAATAAAGGGGATGGAAAACTCCCACCCCCTTTAATCTTAAACCTTAACCTTTTTATTTCGACGAATATTCCTTGCCCTTCCCCGAATGCCGGATGGCGGCTTGGGCGGCCGCCAGGCGGGCGATGGGAACCCGATAAGGCGAGCAGGAGACGTAGTTCAATCCCACGATGTGGCAGAATTCCACTGAGTTGGGATCGCCGCCGTGTTCCCCGCAGATGCCGACCTTGAGTTTGGGCTTGACCGAACGGCCCTTTTCCACGCCCATCTTCACCAATTGGCCCACGCCGGCCCGGTCCAGGACCTGGAATGGATCCTTCTCGTAAATCCCGTTGTCCTGGTAGAAGCGGATAATCTTCGCGGTGTCGTCGCGGGAGAACCCGAAGGTGGTCTGGGTCAGGTCGTTGGTGCCGAAGCTGAAGAAATCGGCCTCTTCGCCGATCTTGTCCGCGGTGACCGCCGCCCGGGGAAGCTCGATCATGGTGCCGATCAGGTATTCCAGCTTCACGCCGTACTTCTTGATGGTTTCCTCGGCCTTCTTGATCACGATGGCCTTCTGGTTTTTCAATTCGGCCACGTCGCCCACCAGGGGGATCATGATCTCCGGCACGATCTTCTTGCCCTTCTTCACCAGTTCGCAGGCGGCCGAAATAACGGCCTCGGTCTGCATTTCGGTGATCTCGGGGTAAGTGACCCCCAAACGGCAGCCCCGGTGGCCCAGCATGGGGTTGAACTCATGCAGTTCCTCCACGCGGTGCAGGAGCTTCTTGGCCTTCTGCAGGTCCGAGCCGCCCTCCGTCACCAGTTCCAGGGCCTTCTTGATCATTTCATTCGAGGTGGTGTTCTTGTTGGTGGCTTCCATGCGGGCGACCTCCACCATCAGTTCCTCCCGCTTGGGAAGGAACTCGTGCAGGGGGGGATCCAGGAACCGCACCGTCACCGGATGGCCTTCCATGGCCTCGAAAAGCCCCAGGAAGTCCGACTTCTGCATGGGCAGGAGTTTCTTCAGGGCTTCGCGGCGGGACGCTTCGTCCGTGGCCAGGATCATGGCTTGCATGAAGGGCAGCCGGTCCTCAGCGAAGAACATGTGCTCGGTGCGGCAAAGGCCGATGCCTTCCGCCCCAAACCGGCGGGCCACTTTGGCGTCCCGCGGGATGTCGGCGTTGGCGCGCACCTTCAAGGTGCGGGCCGCGTCCGCCCAGGACATCAGGGTGGAAAAGTCGCCCGAAAGCTCGGGATCCATGGTGGGTACCTTGCCCTTGAGGACTTCACCGGTGGAACCGTTGAGTGAAATCCAGTCCCCCTCGTTGATGGTGGTGCCGTTGGCGGTGAACTTCTTGGCGTGTTCCTCCACCTTGATGGATTCGCAACCCGCCACGCAGGTCTTGCCCA
>JAICXI010000103.1 GCA_025980505.1 bacterium
GACCTTGGCGCATAGGAGTCTCCTTCGAAAAGTGTGGGACCGGGGATGAAGTCCCAACTATAACCGCGTCCCTCCGATCGGACAACAACCTCCCCGATCCTTTTTCGCGCTCCCAAGCCCCCGATAAAGCGCTTTCCCGGGATTCCCTTTGCCCGCTTCTTTCGACGGGTCTATGATTTCCCGATTGGGGCGGGAACCACTCGGGTTCTTCCCTGAAACACCGCCGAATTTTACCAAAGGACGGGAAAATGAAAAACATTCAACGCGCCTTATTCGGGTTGTGGCTGCTTCTGCCGCTGGGTGGGGCACCATCGGCGGCCGCCCCCGACCCAGTGGTCGAGAAAAGGGTGGAATCCATCCTTTCCAAGATGACCCTGGAGGAAAAGATCGATTACATCGGCGGGGTGGACACCTTTTATATCCGCGCCATCCCCCGGCTGGGCCTGCCCAGGATCCGCATGTCCGACGGACCCATCGGCGTGCGTTGTTACGGGCCTTCCACGGCTTATGCGGCCGGCATCGGCCTGGCCGCCTCCTGGGACAGCGACCTGGCGGCCCGCGTGGGCGGGGGGATCGGCCGCGACGCGCGGGCCCGGGGCGTGCACATCCTCCTGGGGCCGGGCGTCAACATCCACCGCGCGCCCCTTTGCGGAAGGAATTTCGAGTACTTCGGCGAGGACCCCTTCCTGGCCTCCCGCATGGCGGTGGCTTATATCGAAGGCGTGCAGTCCCAGGGCGTTTGCGCGACGGTCAAGCATTTCATGGGCAACAACTCGGAGTTCGACCGCCACCGCACCAGTTCGGACATGGACGAGCGCACCATGCGGGAAATCTACCTGCCCGCCTTCGAGGCCGCGGTCAAGGAAGCCCGCGTGGGCGCCATCATGGACTCCTATAACCTGGTGAACGGCGTGCATTCCACCCAAAACGGCTGTTTGAACAATCAAATCGCGAAGAAGGACTGGGGTTTCGACGGAATCATCATGTCCGATTGGGACGCCACCTATGACGGCGTGGCGGCCGCCAACGGGGGACTGGACCTGGAAATGCCCTCTGCCAGGTTCATGACCCGCGCCACGCTCCTGCAGGCCCTGCGGGAAGGGAAGGTTTCCCTGGAGACCCTGGACGACAAGGTGCGCCGCATCCTGCGTGTGGCGGTCCGGTTCGGGTGGCTGGACCGAAACCAAACCGACCTTTCCATCCCCCTCGACGACGGGGAAAACCGGAAGCTGGCCCTGGAATCCGCCGAGGAAGCCATGGTGCTTTTGAAGAACGAAGGGGCCCTGCTGCCCCTGGACGCGGGGAAGATCAAGACCCTGGCGGTCATCGGGCCCGACGCCTATCCGGCCGTGCCGGTGGGCGGCGGCAGCGCCCGCGTGCAGCCCTTCAGCGCGGTGAGCTACCTGGAAGGCCTGGACCTTTTCCTCAAGGGGTCCGCCAAGGTGCTCTATAAGAGGGGACTGACGCCCCTGCGCGAGATCTATCCCGCCACGCGCTTCGCCACCCGGCCCCAGGGCGGCGAGGCGGGGCTTCAAGGGGAGTATTTCGACAACCCGGATTTCAAGGGCGAGCCCTTCCTCACGCGCTTGGACGACCATGTTGATTTCAACTGGGACAAGCCCAACCGCTGGCCGGGCCGGGCCGCCAACGATTATTCGGCGCGCTGGAGCGGTTACTTCATCCCGGCCCAAAGCGGCGAGTACCGCGTGGCGGCCCAGGATTACGGGTTGGACCGGTACCGCCTTTACCTGGACGGCAGGCTTCTTTTGGACCGCGGGGCCCAGGCCCAGCCCATCGGCTTGAAGGCGCTGCGCCTGCAGGCGGGAAGGGCTTACGCCCTGCGGCTCGAATACGTGCACCACGACCACCATTCCTGGATGGCCCTGGGGTTTTGCCCCGCCTCCCAGTTCCTGGACCCGGAGGCCTTGGCCGTGGCGCGCTCGGCGGACGCGGTGGTGATTTGCGCGGGCTTCGATCCCTCCAACGAAGGCGAGGGGGCCGACCGCACCTTCGAGCTGCCCACAGGGCAGGACGAGCTGATCCGCGAGGTCGCCCGGGCCAACCGGAACACGGTGGTGGTGTTGACTTCGGGCGGGGCGGTGGAAATGACCCGGTGGCTGGGGAACGTGCCCGCGCTGCTGGAAGCCTGGTACCCCGGACAGGAGGGGGGCACGGCCCTGGCCCGGATCCTTTTCGGGGAGGCCAACCCCTCGGGCAAGCTGCCGGTTTCCTTCGAACAACGTTGGGAGGACAACGCCGTGCACGACAGTTATTACCCGGACGCCCAAAACCACATCCCCTATAAGGAAGGGTTGTTCCTGGGATACCGGCATTTCGACGCGGGGAAAGTGAAGCCCCTTTTCCCCTTTGGTTTTGGATTGTCCTACACCCGGTTCCGGTACGGCGGCCTCCGGATTTCGCCCGATAGCCTGGAAGGGGTGGGGCCGGTCACGGTGTCCTTTGACATGACCAACGTGGGGGACAGGGAAGGGAAGGAAACGGCCGAAGTGTACGTGGGCGGCGGCCCCGCCGGCGGGCCCCGGCCCGTGAAGGAACTCAAGGGTTTCACCAAAGTGGACTTAAAACCCGGCGAGACCCGGCGCGCGCAGGTGGCCCTGGACCGCCGGTCCTTTTCCCATTTCGATGTAAAGTCGGGGCAATGGAAGGCCGACCCGGGCGAGTTTAACGTTTGGGTCAGCCCGTCCTCCCGGGAAACCGGGCTTCAAGGCAAGGTGACCCTTACGCCTCCCTGACGCTCCCGCTTTTCCTTGGGAGTGGGGATCCGTTGCCGGACCGGCGTTTTTGAAGGTGGCTCCTGATCCCGTCGATTTCCACTTTGATCCGGCCGCCTTCCGTTTGGGAAAGGCAGGGTTCCTTGCTCCCGCCGGAAAAGCGGATGATGGCGTTGCGGCCGCCGCCGGAGTTTTTAAAACGAGGAAATCCGGACCAGGTGGCCGGTGTGGATGGGGTGCCCGGTTTTGTAAATATCCCCGACGGCCAAGTCCATTCCCCGTCTCCCCTTTGAACCACGCTGATGGAAGGAATATTGTCCGGCGTCGGAGTCCGGAAAAGGGCGCCTTGAACCGTCTGTTTCTGGTATTGATGCAACGGAACGATTTCGGCAATGGCAAGGGAAGTTTTGGGCGGCGGCGGAAAGACGGGGTGGCCCGGTGGTGGCGCCGCAAACATTATGAGCGGAGGGCCGGAAGCACCGGGTTCGCGGGGCGACGGTGGCCGGGCGATGGGTTGCTTAAATTGGCATGCGAAAGGAGGGGCCCGTCCAAGACAGGCCTGACGGGGGGAAGGGGGTGAGTGAATCCGTCCAAAATACCGGCGTCCCCGATCCCTGCGGTTGCTCTTGAGAGGGCGGCCCTCGTTTCCGTTTTCCTTCAAGGATTCCCCCGGACTTCACCTCGGTGCCGGGAAGAGGACGGAGAATCGTTTGCCGATGTGGAGCTTTCCCGGAGCTTTGGAGTGCTAAAAGCGGGTCTAAAAAGGCTCATTTTCTTGCGCTTGGAAAATGCGGATGTTATAGTACAAACGAAAGTTGTGACAGGCTGTCAGAAAAACGTTTTTTTATAAGCCCGTCAGCCCGATTCTCGAGGTTTTATGAACGTTCCCGCCGGTGGCGACAAGAAAAACATCGTTAAAATGGCTTACATTTATTTCCAGGAAGGCCGATGGGATAAGGCGATCGAGGAATATAAGAAGCTGATCGCCATGGACCCGGAAGACATCAACACCCTCAACATGTTGGGCGACGTTTACGTGAAGAAGGGCTCGGTGAAGGAAGCCTATGAGTCCTATAGCAAGGTTTCGGCCGATTTCACGGCCCGGGGCCAGATCGACAAGTCCGCCATCGTCAACAAGAAGATCGCCGCGTTGGACTCCGCCCTCCTTCCCGCCGAAGCCCAGAAAAAACAAAACCTCATCAAGCAAAGCCTGAAAGCCGAAACCGCCATGGAGGCGGGCGACGTGGACGGCGCCATCGACGCCTTGAACGAGGTCCTGAAACTCGACCAGGAAAACCTGGGCGCCTATTCCAAATTGGCCGAACTTTTCGAGAAAAAGGGCCAGTTGGCCGAGGCGGTCAAGCAATACCAGATGCTGGGCGCGGTTTTCCTCAAGAACCGGCTTTATAAGAAGTCCCAGGAAATGTTCCAGAAGGTGGTTCAACTGGATCCCACCAATGTGGAAGGCCACAACAACCTGGCCCAGATTTACGTCAAGCAGGGCTCCGAATCGGACGCCAAAAAGGAATACCTGAACGCGGCTGAGCAAGCCATGGCCGTGGGCGACCTGGAAAAAGCCAACGTCTTCGCGGCCAAGGCCGTGGAGTATAAGAGCATCGAAGCCCATTACGTCCTGGGCGTGGTGCTTTATAAAAAGCAAAAACTATCCGAGTCCAAGGCCGAATTTGAGAGCCTGCTGAGGTTCAAGGTGAACCACGTGGGGGCCCTGACCCATTTGGGCCGGGTGCTGCTGGAACTGGGCCAGGCCGACAAGGCGGCGGAAAGCATTCAAAAGGCCCTGAAGGCGGAAAAGGACAACTTGCCGGCCTTGGAGGCTTGGGCCGAAGTCTGCGTCAAGAAAGGCAACAAGGCCGAGGCCGTCACCACCCTCCTGTCCCTGGCGGACAAGTACTCCGCCAAAGGGGAATGGAACCATGCCGCCGAGGCCGCGCGCAACGCCCTCTCGATCGATGAGAACGCCGCGTCCCCCCTCGCCAAACTGGCCGACGCCCTCCGGCAGGTGGGCGACAAGCCCGGCGCGGCGGAGGCCTTCCATAAACTGGGGCTTCTTTACGAAAAGCAGAACAAGGAAGAGCTGGCCGCGGAGGCTTTTAAGCGCACCCTCGAGATGAACCCGTCCCATGCGGAAGCCCAGAAGCACGTGTTGGGAAGCGTGTCGGCGCCACCCGCGCCCGCCCACGCGAAAGCGCCCGAGGCCCCCGCCGCGCCACCGCCCAAGACGCCCCCGGCGGGCGTTTTGGACCTGGAAGACATCACCGCGCCGCCCTTCGGGGCGTCCAAGGCGCCGGCCCCCCCGCCCCCGGCCGCGCCGGTCCACGTGGAAAAACCCAAGCCCGCCCCGGTGGAAGCCGACCCGGAGGAGGAAATCAAGGCACAGATCACCATCGCGGACAATTACATCAAGCAGGGACTGGTGGAGGAAGCCATCGAGATCTACCAACAGCTCATCGAGACCTATCCCCAGCGCCCCGAACTCAAGCAAAAATTGAACCAGGCCTATACCGCCTACGTGAAGACCGGCGAGGACGTGATCGGCGCCCTGGAAGCGGAGAAAAAGGAAAAGGAAGAGGAGGAAAAACACCTGCGCCTGGAAATGGAAAAGAAAGCCCAGGAAGAATCCAAGCGCCTGCGGGAGGAGGTGGAACACAAAGCCCGGCTGGAAACCGAGAAAAAGGTCCGCGCCGAGCTGGAGAGGAAGGCCCGCGAGGAGGCGGAAACCAAGGCGCGCGAGGAGATGGAAAAGCGGGCCCGGCAGGAAGCCGAGCACAAGGCCAAGGAAGAGGTGGAGCATCGGGCCAAAGTTGAGGCGGAAAAGCACCACCATGAGGAGGAAGAGAGGAAAGCCAAGGAAGCGGCCCTGCAAAAGTCCAAGGAAGAGGCCGAAAGGAAAGTGCGCGAGGAAATGGAACGCAAGGCCAAGGAAACGGCCAAAAAACCAGCGGCTTCCGCCGAATTCGCCACTTCCCGCACCCCCCCACCCTCCAAGGGAGATTCGGTGGAGGAGGGAAGGGATGAATTCATGACCATCGCCGTGGCGGACATCTACGTGCGGCAAGGACTCCATGAGGAAGCCCTCAAGATCTACCGCAAGATCGTGCAACTGGAACCGGACAACCTGGAAGCCAGGAAAAAGCTGACCGATATGGAAAACCTCATTAAATCCAAGGGCGGGAAGATCGCCCCGGAAACGTCCGCGCCGCCTCCTCCCGCCAAAACACCCCCTTCCGCCCCGCCTTCGGATGAAAAAGATTCGGGTGGCAAAAAGAAATCAAATAGGGTAGGCTACGTTTAATTTTAAGGATAAAGCCCTGTATTGACGGGGCTTTTCCTTGAATGCCCAAAAATTCCCCAATGGAAGGCCAAACCGTTTGGCCGGGCCTTTATCTTGCCAGCCTTTTGAGGAACTACCCGATGAGCTATGAAAGCTTTTACGGTTTAAAAGAGCAGGCCTTTTCCAACGCGCCCGACAGCCGTTTCTATTTTGAAAGCAGCCAGCACGCCGAAGCCATGGTGCGCATGCTTCACGCCGTGGACACCATGAAGGGCCTGACCGTGGTGGTGGGGGATATCGGCGCGGGGAAGACCCTCCTGGCCCGCAAAGCCCTCGAGAAGCTGGAACAAGACCCCCAATACGAAGCCACCCTGCTGGTCATCGTGCACAGTGAAATCACCGCCGAATGGATGCTCAAGAAGATCGCCCACCAACTGGGGGTGGAAAACCCCGGTGACAGCAAGGCCCAGATTATTTCCCAGCTTTACGACCGCCTGATGAAGATCTACGAGGACGGCCGCAAGGCGGTGGTCCTGATCGACGAAGCCAACATGCTCCAGAAAAAGGAGATTTTTGAGGAGTTCCGGGGCCTGCTCAACCTGGAGGTGCCGGGGCGGAAACTCGTTTCCATTGTGCTCCTGGGGCTTCCCGAACTGGAGAAATACCTGGGCCTGGACCCGCCCCTCCTGCAACGGGTGGCGGTCAAGTTTTTCATCAAGTCCCTGACCCGCGAATCCAGCGAACAATACATCAAGCACCGTCTCAGCGTGGCCGGCTGCGACCACGAAATCTTCACCCTC
>JAICXI010000444.1 GCA_025980505.1 bacterium
AACGCCGCCCGGGCCCGCGCGATCAGCGGAGTGCAGGGCCTTTTACCGACCATCACGTAATCCCCCACCTCCAGCGTGGCGAATCCGGCCACGAGGGAAAGGGCCTTCACCTGGTAGGTCAACTTTTCGCCCGGCCCGAAGGCCAGGTTCACCTTGGGCCTCGGGACCATCGCCACGTCCTTTTCATCCGCGGCCGTGTCGGGCTCGGAAAAAGGGAGGGAGGCGTCCGCCGCCGGGGTCCGGGAAGGGATGGCCGTGCGCGTGGCCCGGGCCGTCCATTGCCCGCGTTTCTTCTTCAATTCGTCCGGGTCCGGGAAATACAGCGGCCCCACGATGCGCAGGATCTTCCCGGGCTTGAGTTTTGAGGCGGGCCTCAAGCGGTTGGCACGCGCCAGCTTCTTCACGCCGGACTTGTCGCCGTAGTACATCCAGGACAGGAAGCCCAGGCTGTCCCCGGCCTGCACCTCGTATTCCAGGACGTCCCTGCCGATCTCCCGGGCCTGGGAGGAGGCTTTCGGCGCCTTTATGGCCGGAGCCGCCGTGATATCGGTCCTGCCCTTGGCTACGAAAAGCAGGTCACAGGCCGGCAGGAACAACAGCGCCGGAAAAAGGGCCGCCAGGGCCGGGACGGCAAAGCCGTTTTTCATTTCGGGACCGCCTTGGAGCCCGCCCTTTGGAGGTGGACTTCCATGGCCCGAAGGACTTCCTCCACCGTGACGGCTTCCATGGGGTCGTGTTCCCGGCAGCGCCCCGTTTGGCAGTCGGGACATTGAAGGTCCCGTGGCATCAGGACCGTGGCTTGGTTGCCCCAGGGCCCCCACCTCACCGGCGTCGTCTCGGGGATGGGGCAAAAAAGGGAAACCGTGGGCGTGCCCACCGCCGCAGCCAGGTGCATGGTCCCGGTCGAACCCGAAAGGAAGCAAGCCGCGCCCTCGTAAACCGCCGCCAGCTGCCGCAAGGTGCATTCGCCGATCAAAAGGATGGGTTTTTGGTCCGGGGTCAGGCCCGAAAGGTGGGTCGTCACCCGCGACACCAGGTCGGTTTCCTCCGGCCCCCCGGTGATGACGACTTTCAAGCCCTTGCGCCGGCAGAGGCGGTCGATGAGTTGGGCGTAACGGTCGGGCCTCCAATTCAACGCCGAACCCCTATGGCCCGGATGTACCGCCACGTAAGGCACGCCGGGGGCCAGTCCCTTCTCCCTCAACAAGTCCCTGGCGAAAGCGCGCTCGGCGTCGGCCAAGGGAAAATGGATTTTGCCGGCCGTCCCGCCGACCCCCAGGGCCCGGGCCAGATCCAGGTTGTATTCCACTTCGTGCCGGTCGCAAGCCGAGCGGTGCACCTTCACCCGCCGGTTGTAGAACAAGCTGTACCAGCGGTAAGCCGTGCCGATGCGCGTGGGGATTCCCGCCAACCAGGCCGCCAGGGCCTGGGAGGGCCGCGGATAAAGGGCGATGAAAACGTCGGGGTTCAGTCCCCGGAAACGGCCGGCCAGATGCAGGGGGTTTTCTCCCGGCTGCAGCAACTCCACCGCGTCCACGGCCGGATGGCCCTGGACGATTTCCCTGGCATAGGGGTTGGCCAGGACCGTCAGCCGGGCCCGGGGAAAGGCTTCTTTCAGGGCCTGGAGGGTCGGAAGGGAAAGCAAAAGGTCTCCCACCTTGTCGGTGCGGGCAACCAGGATATGGTTCGGTGGTATCAAGAAAGCTCCTCCTAAAAAAAAGAAAAGGGAACTATGCACTTGGCGTCGTTTCGCAGTTGATTTGACGTCGATCCCCCCTCCCTCGAGGGGAGCCCTTCGAGGGCCTCAGGGCAAAGGGCCGGGGTGAGGGTGATTCCATGGGTTTCACCACACCCCTCACCCACCCCATCTCCCCAAAAGCCCTCCTAGGGAATAACCCCTAGGGTCCCACCCAAACCACGACGCCAGGGGCGAGGGTTGTTGGAAACTGACGCCAAGTGCATAGAAAACCCGGAGTTGGAAGTCAAGAGTCACGAGTTAAAGACGAAGGCCCTTGGCGGAAACTCCCGGTTGCCGATAAAAAACGCCGGCCCTCTTTGCCCAGCCGGAGCTCCAAGGTTTGGCCTTTTTCCCAACTTCCCACTCCCCACTTCGGACTTCTAACCTGTTTTCCCTGTCGTCCCGTATTTCCTCAGGATTTCCCCGATGAGCTT
>JAICXI010000212.1 GCA_025980505.1 bacterium
CTGCTGGACGCCAACAAGGACCTGCTGGCGAAGGTCGGCTTCCGTCCGGGCCTGGCGCTGAAGGTCCCGCCGCCGCCCAAGACGCGGGACGAAGTGGAACGCGTGGAGAAGCTGGCGGCGCGGGATTCCGGTTACCTCAAGTGGCAGGATAGAAGCGCGGGCCTTTCGGGGCAGGCTTATAACCCGGGGGTCAAAAGCTATAAATGGCGGTACGGCGACGACCTTCCTTCCGTGGCCGAAAAACTTTACGGCGACGGTGACCTCTATCCGCTTTTGGTGGATGCCAACGAGGAACACCTGATCCATCCCGCCAACCTGGTGCCGGGCAAGGTCCTGAAGGTTCCGATCCTGCCTTCCTACGACGAGTTGTCCCAAATTCGTTTCGAGGCCGACAACGATTCGCATTACATCTGGTGGCGCAACGTCAGCCTGCGGCACCTCCGGGACCTAAACAAGAACAACTAGGGACCGGCCCTCCAGGGCCGGTGGACGCCCCATTCCACCGTTCCTTTTCCCCGCGGTTTTTCCCATTCGGCTCTTCCTTCTCATAATGATAGCCTTTGAAAATGTTCTTAGAGCTTCTTCCTCAATGGTTTTTTTGGACTTCTTTTTAATTTAATGGAAAGAGGGACGATGTGTTGATTTCGGATGGAACCCCGCCGGAGAATATCCCTGGTTTGAAGCCGGAAGCTGCTCAAAAACGGACCACTGAAAACCATCAAGACCTTAAAGAAAGGATTGCGAAAAAATTTTCCCGTTTTCGGGTTCCGCCTTGGAGGAGGCTTTTGAAAAATAATAAAGAAGCGGTTGTCCATGGCGTCCGGACGGAGGAAAGGGCGGGCGGCATGAGGAAAATTTTTCCCGCTGTATTTTTTCCTTCCCTATCAATGGTCGGGCTGCATTCGCCGGCCCTGGCGGTGGAAGTAAGAAGGTCCGCCTTTGAAACGCCCTTCCAAAAATGAAAAAGAAGGGATCCTAGGGGGGCAGGGGTGGTGGACTTGGGGGACGGGGAGAGTGGGCCGAAAATGTTTTTTGTGCAAAATTTCTCAAACTAATACCCTAAAGGGACATTTAGCGATAAAATGCAAAATTATGAATAACAACACTCCCCAATGCCTACCGCGCTTGCTGGCCGGTTCACTGGCTTTTCTCTTGGCCCTAGAGCCTTTCCTGGGCTGGGCCGCCCCACTCCCGACCGACGTTTCCGATGCCAAGACGAAAACCGCACAGGCCCAAAGTGAAAGCGCTTATCCCAAGCTGGTGATCGGCCCCGGAGACCTGCTTTCCATCTTCGTTTACGGCGAGAACGGCGTGGTGGGCGGCGGGGGAACGGCGGGTGCCCTGGACCAATTGCCCACGGATTACCAGGTGGATTCGGACGGCGTGATCGCGTTTCCCTTTCTGGGGAGGGTGGGGCTTTCGGGATTGACCCCGGTGGAGGCCAGCGAAAAGATCGCCAAACTGCTGTCCAAACCCCGCAAGGTCTCGGTGCTCATCAAGGCTTCCAGCACCTTCTGGGTTTCGGTGCTGGGCAACGTGGCCCGGCCGGGGCGTTTCCAGGTCCAGGGGAGACCCACCCTGCTTTCCGCCCTGGCCGAAGCGGGGGGCCCCTTGCCGGACACGGACATGGGCGGCGCCATCCTGATCCACGACCGCGCGAAGAGCAAGGTGAACCTGGATGGGTACCTGAGGGACACGAACGAGCGATTGCGGGACCCCTATCTTTACCCGGGTGACATTCTGTTGGTGCAGCGAAGCGGCTGGCCCAGCACGGCGGAATGGGCCATTATCGCCTCCATCCTGGCCAGCGGGACCATCATGGCCGTGGAATTGGGGAACCTGCACAAGTAAAAAAGCGGGATCCCTGAAACGGAAGCAAGGACCAAAAACGGATCGGGGCGGAGGAGGACATCCTTCCAACGCCTCCTTCCCAACGGATGGACAGGACGGAATATGACCCCACCCAATTTCAACCCACAAGAAGTGGATTTTCCGCGGGGGCAGGGCGCGGACGACGAACTGGACCTGCGCGGCGCTGCGCGGGTGGCCCTGTCCCACGCCCGCCTGGCGGCCTCCGTGGCCCTGGCCTTCCTGGTCCTGGGCCTGGCTTACGCCTTCCTCTGGCCGCCCACCTACGAGGCCGTCACCACGGTCAAGGTGCCCGACGTCTCCCAGACCGCCCAAGGCATGCTGCGCCAACTGGTGCCCATGAGCGGCAGCGGCGACCCCATCGAAACCTACCTGCAGGTCTGCCAGTCCCAGACCGTGGCCGAGGCCGTGGCCCGGTCCCTGGGCCTGGCCTCCAAGCCCGAGTACAAGGACAAGACCGGGCAGGAGATCACCCGGAAGCTCCTGAAGAGCGTGGTCAAGGTGACCAATGTGAAGGCCTCCAACGTGCTTTCCATCAAGGCCCGGTCCCGCGACCCGCGGCTGGCCGCCGACCTGGCCAACGCCTGGGCGCAAGCCTTCATCCAGGTGAACCTGGACCTGTCCCACAAGGGCGCGGAGTCCAAGCGCGAGTTCCTGGAAGGCCAGGCGCGTGAAATGAAGCAACGGCTCACCAACCCGGACCTGCGCTTGAACGACGAATCCAAGGCCGACGAACTCATCTACGCCCAACTGCTGCAGGAACTGCAGCAAGCCGAGATCGAGGAGAAGGTCAACGACGCGGGCATCGTGGTCCTGGACCTGGCGCAAGTGCCGGAAAAACCCGCCAGCCCCAAGAAGGCCCTCTCCCTGCTGCTGTCCCTGCTGCTGGGCCTCTTCGCGGGGCTCCAATCGGCCTTCCTCTGGGAACGTCTCCGGGACCGCATCGAGGACGAGGAAACCCTGAAGCGCGTGACCGGCCTGCCCAACTACGGCCAGGTGCCGGACTTCCGGGAGGACTATCCCGGCAACCTGCTCCCTCCCGCCATCGGCGACCGCTTCAGCCCCAAGGTGCTCATCTTCAACCCCGTCTTCCGGCACGCCTTTTACCGCGAGTGCTTCAAGATCCTGCGCACCAACCTCACGCTGGCCCACGCCGGGGCTCCGCCCCGGGCCGTGGCCGTTCTTTCCCCGGGCCCGGAGGAAGGGAAGACCCTGGTCAACGCCAACCTGGCCATTTCCCTGGCCGAGGCGGGGCGCAAGGTGCTGCTGGTGGACGCCGATTTGAGGAAGTCCTCGGTCCGCAAGATCTTCGGGATGTCCAACGGCCGCGAGACGGGCCTGCCCCTGGCCTTGACCGGCCAGGCCCCTTGGCGGGCCATGGTGCAGCCCTCGGGCACGGACAACCTGGACCTCTTGGTCAATACCGTCGCCCCGCCCAACCCGGCGGAACTTTTAGGAAGCGAGGCCATGCGCAAGCTCATCGAGGAACTGAAACAAGCCTACGACTGCGTGGTGTTCGACGGCGCGCCGGTTTTGCCCGTGACCGACTCGGTGGTGCTCTCCACTTTCCTGGACGGCGTGGTGCTGATGGTGCGGTGGGACCAAACCCGCACCTCGGAGGTCCGCCGGGCCCTGGAGGGCCTGTCGGCGGTGAAGGCCCCGGTGCTGGGGACCCTGTTGAATTACGTGAAGTCCAAGAAGGGCCTCTACGGCTATGGCTACAGCCGGTACAGTTACGGCAAATACCGCTATGCCCCCGAGAAACTGGACGAAAAGGAAAAGGACGGGATTCCGAATTAAACCCGATGGATTTTTGACTTCCCCGCCTTTTGTGGCGGGGCTTTTGATGAGACCGAAGATGTTTTTAAGGCGAACCGGGTGGAGACGACAACCGCCCCTGGAGTTTTCATGAATCCAATCCACTTGGCGCTTTTTTTCACCTCCGCGGCGGTCAGCCTGGCCCTCATGCCGCCCTTCATCCGCCTGGCCCACCGCTTCAACCTTATGGACTGGCCCGGGCACCGGAAGATCCACACCAAGGCCGTGCCCAAGACCGGCGGGATGGTGGTGTTGGCCGCCATCCTGATCACGGGCCTGGCCGGCCTCTTGTTCGGCGGCGACAGCCTGTCCCTGACGCCCGAAAGGACGGTCAAGATCAGCTTGGTATTGGGCACGATCCTCCTGGCGGGCCTCATCGGCCTTTTCGACGATCTTTACGACCTGAAACCCCGTACCAAGCTGGCCCTGCAGGCCGTCCTTTTCACCGCCTTCGCCCTGGCCGGGTTCCATTTCCAGGTCCTGCACCTGCCGGGCTTGAAATCCATTTCGCTGTCCTACTTCGGGTACCCCTTGACGGTGCTTTGGATCTTGGCCGTGGTGAACGGGTTCAACTTCATCGACGGCGTGGACGGTCTGGCCGGCTCGGTGGCGGTGGTCTCCCTGGCGGGGATGGGCGTGGCCGCGAGCATCCTGAACGGGCCCAACTTCACGGGTGTGCTGTGGGTGACGGCCTTGGGCGCGGTCCTGGTGTTCCTGGTCTTCAA
>JAICXI010000289.1 GCA_025980505.1 bacterium
CTGGGCCTGGGTGTTGGAGACGTCCGCCAGGCGGGAACGGCCCATCCTCTGCCAATTTTTCTCGACCTCAAGCGTTTTTTCGTTCAGGTCCCGGGAGGCTTCCTGGGCCTGGAGGGTTTCCTCCTGGGTCAGGACGCTGTAAAAGCCCTGGGCCACGCTCAAAAGCAGCAGGCGCGCCTGGTTGCGGAGGTTGTACTGTTGGGCGTTGATGTTCGCGCCCGCGCCTTGCAGGGCCGCCACCTGGGTCAAGCCGCTCAAGATGGTTTCCGAGCCGGAGAGATAGAGGGCGTTGTTGGACGGCTGGAACAGGGAATTGGGGGCGCCGACGATATAACTGCCGGATTGCCAGCTTTTGGCGTCGCCCAGCGAGAGTTGCGGCAGCCAGGCGCCGATGGCCTGGGCGTTTTGCGATTGGGCTTGTTTCACATTTTCAACGCCGGTGGCCAGGGTCTCGGTGCGCTCCACAGCCAGGGCGTAGACGTCCCACAGGTCCAGGGCGCTTTTTTGGGAGGCCTTTTCCACGTCCAGCGAGGTCATGCCGCTGACCTCCACCAGGGATTTTTCGATCTTGCCGTCCCCGATTTTCACCGGGGCTTCCGCGCATCCCGAAAGGGCCAAGAGCAAGGCCAGGGCCGGAAGTGAAGCAAAGAAGTGGCGGGTCAAGGTCGGTCTCCTTTAAATAAGGCAAGGTCATTAGGTTAAGAGGCTGTAACAATACTCGACCCCGGAAGCACGAAGACACGGCTGAAACCTGAAAAAACAAGCATGAATTTAAAGCGGTGGCTCCGTGGTAACAGGGTTTTGGTTACCGTCTCCAAGTCGCTTTAAGCCCAGGGGGAAGACATTATGGCCATTTACCCCCCGGATTCAACCGCGGCCCCTAAAAAATTCAACCCAAGGCGGGGCCTTGGGTCTTCGATCGATAGGGGGGGAAAAGCTGGTTACTTTCCGGTGACCGCGGAAGCCGGGGGTGAAGCCCCGCCCGGGCCGGGCCCGGAACATCCGAAGAAGTGCGCGCCGTTTCTCCCCTTCTGCCAACGGGCGTTCATCCGGTCCAATTTTATCTGCTGGTCGGGGCTCAAGAGGGGGCGCAACCGGGCGTCAAAGGAATTCTTCAGGGCCTTGAACTTATCGCGGGTTTCCAGGCGAAGGGCCTCTCCCTTGGGCATTTCCTGCTTGAGCAGGGCTTCCACTTTCGGTTTTTGGTCCGCGGTGAGGTTGAGCTTGGAGCTCAGGCGTTGGAGGACCACCTGGGGGTCGTTGGAGGGGCCGTGCAGGAAACATTGGCGGACGGTGAGGCCCACGGCGGCGATGCCGACAAGGAATCCCAACAGGAAGATGGCGGCGGGCTGAATCCAGGTTTTCATGGGTTATCTCTCCCCGTAAGAAGCCAGGATGATGCCGCCGGTGGAGGCGGATTCGGGCGTCAGGGACCAGTTGGAACTCATGACTTCGGCCGAATCGCCCGACAGGAAATCGCCCACCGAATTGCCCGAGGCGAAGCCGGAGCCAGCGGGCACCATGGAGAAAAGCACCCAGGCCGCCGCCACGGCCGAACCCACGAGGGGGAGCAGCCACTGTACGACGGGCCAGGAAGAAGCGTGCCGGGGGGAGGCGGAAACCGCCCGTTCGAGGGCGGTCGAAACGAAACGGTCTTCCTCGGCCTCGGAAAAAGAGACCCGCAGGAACAAGGCGTTGGAAAGCAGCCGCCACTCGCGCAAGGCCTGCCGGCATTCGGGGCAGGAATCCAAATGGCCCTCCACCAGCGTCCTTTCCTTTTCGGTCAGGGGGCCGTCGGCCAAGGCGAAAAGCTTTTCCCGGATTTCCTCGTGCTTCATCTTCATGGATTCCCTTTCCTTTCATCGGTAATGACGTCCTTGGAAGGCAAAAAGTGTCGCAGGCTTTCATGCAGGGACTTGCGGGACCGGGCCAGCCGCCCTTTCACCGCGTCCAAGGTGCAGCCCAGTGCCTCGGCGATCTCCTGGTACTCCAACCCGTCCACTTCCCGCAGGGTCAGGATGGTGCGGTAGTCTTCGGGCAGTGTGGAGAGGATTTTATCGATCAGTTCCCGGTCCTCCAAGCGGAAGGAGGCGGTGGGGGCGGTGGAAAAAAGGCCCTGGATCGAGTCCCCGTCCTTCTCGATCAAAGACTCCAGGGACACGGTTTTGCGGCGGTTCTTCTTCCTTAGTATGTCCAGGCAGTGGTTGGTGGTGATGCGGTACAACCAGGTGGAAAAGGAGGAATTGCCCTTGAATCGGTCCAGGGAACGGTAAGCTTTCACGAAAATATCCTGGGCCGCCTCCTCCGCATCCCGGTGGTTGAGGAGCATGGAAAGGCAATAGCCCATGACCTTCTTATGGTATTGCCGGATCAGGTCGCCATAGGCCTCGGTTTGGCCGGCCTTGATTTGTTGGATGATTTCCGGGTCGTTGATGGCTTTGCTCCGTATGAAGGATCGGGAACCGCAAGGAAGATCCCCATTTTAGACGCGGTTGGGCCCAAAAGGGAGCGGCAAATAAGGGCCCTTTTTCCACCCTAAAAGCCGACAAGGGCGGGCCCCTGGCCCCTCTTCTTTGGATATAATGTCGCCTTTGCGGAAAGGACCGCCGTGAGGAGGCTGCCTTGCCGGTTCCACTGACTTCCCAGGAAAAGAAGGTGCTGGGCTTCCTCCTGCTGATGGCCTGCCTGGGCCTGGCCGTGCTGGCCGTGAAGAAAGAACGGCCCGCCCCGCCGGCGGTTTCGGCGCCGGTCCACTCCCCCCAATAAAACGCCCGAACGAAAGGAATCCCTGTGACCCGAGTCATTTCCTTGGATGGAAAATGGAAATTCACCAAACTGGCCGAATCCACGACGACGAAGCGGCGGATTCCGGTGAAAAATCCGAAAAGCCGCGCCATGGATGTCCCTTCCAATTGGTACCTGCAAGGCGAGGACTTCGCCGGGGAGGCGCTCTATGAGCGGGAGTTCAAGGCCCCGGCCCTGGCCCCCGGCCAGGCGGCCTTCCTGCGTTTCAAGGGCGCGGATTATTTCCTCAAGGCCGAATTGAACGGGCACCTGCTGGGAAAGCACGAGGGTTATTTCCAGGCCTTCGAGTTCAACGCCACCGGGGCCTTGAAGGAGGCCAACCGACTGAGGGTTTGGGTCGAATCGCCCAAGGAAAACACCAAGATTTGGCCCCACGACAAACACCTCATCAAGGGTATTTTCAACCACCATGACGCCCGTCCCGGAAGCTGGAACCAGGAACACGGCCAGGACCACAACACGGGCGGGCTTTGGAACGGGGTGGAGCTTTGGGTGGTGGACCGGGTCTTCCTCAAACGGGTCCAGGTCTCGCCGGTCCTGCTGGCCAACGGCCAGGCCGTGGTCAACCTGAAGCTGGTGCTGTTGAACGTGGCGGAATCGGGCGAATACGACGTGGAAGTGGAGTTCAAGGGGGAGGGTTTCCCCGATCGGGTTTTCACCAAGAAAAACGTGCACCTGGAGCGCGGCCAAAGCGAAGTCCACTTGGCCCGGACCTTCCCGAAGCCCCGCCTCTGGTGGACCTGGGACCAGGGCCGGCCGATGGCATTCAGCTGGGACAAGTTTTTATGGGTCGCCGTTGCCGGCGGCAAG
>JAICXI010000227.1 GCA_025980505.1 bacterium
ACTCTAGGTAATCCGCCTTGATCTTCTCGAAAACATCCTGTTTAAAGTCGACTAGATCCATCTTGTTGACCGCCACAACGATATGGGGCGTGCCCAAAAGTTTGGCGATATAACCATGTCGTTTGGATTGGATCATGACCCCGTTACGGGCGTCGATGAGGATGATGGCCAGGTCGGCCGTGGAGGCGCCGGTGACCATGTTGCGGGTGTACTGCTCATGGCCCGGCGTGTCGGCGATAATGAACTTGCGCCGGGAGGTGGCGAAATAACGGTAGGCCACGTCGATGGTGATGCCTTGTTCCCGCTCGGCCGAAAGCCCGTCCGTGATGAGGGCGAAGTCGATGTCTTCCCCTCCCTTTTTCCGGGTGGTCTTGCGGATGGCCTCCAGTTGGTCCTCAAAGACCCCCTTGGAGTCGAAAAGCAGCCTCCCGATCAGGGTGGATTTGCCGTCGTCCACACTGCCGGCCGTGGAAAACCGGAGCATGTCCATCCGCTCGTAGTTGACAAGGGTTTTGGCGCTGATCGTCATTCAAAGCCTTTCCGAAAAAAGGATAGCGGATGGCCTTTGGCGGATAGCCAACCGCCGCCATCGGCCGACCGCCAGCCGCCGCCGTTAGAAGTATCCTTCTTTTTTCTTCTGTTCCATCGAGCTGTCGGACCCGTGGTCGATGATCCGGTTTTCCCTCTCGCTCTTGCGCGTGGTGATCAGGTCCTCGATGATGCCCCTCAAATCGTGGACTTCGTTTTCCGATTGGACGGCCCCGGTGCAGGACATGCAGCCCAGGGACCGGAACCGCACCCGCATTTCCTTCACCTCGTCCCCCGGCAGCAGGGGGATATGGGACACCCAGGGGATCAGCAGTTCCCGGCGTTTGATGATCTTGCGCGTGTGGGTGAAGTAAATGGGCACCACCGGGATTTTTTCCATTTCAATGTAAAGCCAGATATCCAGTTCGGTCCAATTGGAAAGGGGGAAAACCCGGATCGACTCCCCTTCGTTGACCTTGGAGTTGTACAGGTCCCACAGCTCGGGCCGTTGGTTCTTGGGGTCCCACTGGCCGAAGGAATCGCGGAAGGAGTAAACCCGTTCCTTGGCGCGGGACTTCTCCTCCTCCCGGCGGGCCCCGCCGAAAGCCGCGTCAAAACCGTGCTTGGCCAGGCCGTCCAACAGGCCCTGGGTTTTCAGGAGGCCGCAGCACTTCTGGACGCCGTATTTGAAGGGGCTGGACCCGGCCGCAATGGCTTCCTCGTTGCGTTCCACCAGCAGCTTGGCCCCGATTTCCTTGATGAACTTGTCCCGGAACTCGTACATCTCGGGGAATTTGTAGCCCGTATCCACGTGCAGGAGCGGGAAGGGTATTTTGCCGGGATGGAAGGCCTTTTGCGCCAGGCGCACCATGACGCTGGAATCCTTGCCCACGGAGTAAAGCATGACCGGGTTTTTAAACTCGGCCGCAACCTCCCGGATAATGAAGACGCTTTCCGCCTCCAATTGTTTCAAATGCGATAGGGTCATCGTCTCGGTCATGGTCGACATTTTCCGTTCCAAACTTGACTTGATTTAAGGAATAATGGGAACTTTCCAGCCCCGAATCCACCCCCAGGGTCGAAAGTGCCTCAAGTTACACTTTTTCAGCCCCCAAAACAATCTCCAAACAACGTCCAACGCGAAGACGCGAAGAAAGGCAGAACTTTTAACGCGCGCCCCTATCGGCCTGACATCGCTTTCAAAAGCAACCACTTGCATTCCTTTTGCGTCTTTGCGTTCCACCCCGAGTGAGCGAAGCGGGCCGGGCGGACTTCGTGTTCGATGGGTTGTCCGTCTTACAAGGGAAACACGTGGAAAGCCGTGATGGCGGCGTAAACGTCCTGGCCTTCCTTAAATCCGCTGGCAAGGGCCACGCCCTTGGGAACCTGGGCTGATAGGGTCTTGTCCTCCCCAATATCCAACTTGTATTCGAGAACCGTCCCCTTGAACCGGGTTTTCGCGATCTTGGCCCGAACCTGCAGGGTCTCCAACTGGGCGGTCACGTAAACGTCGTTGGGCCGGAAATAAATCCGGATTTTTTGCTTCGGGGCCAGCGCGGGGCTGATGGAGAACCGGAAGGGGCCCCACACCGCCAGGCCCGGTTCGGCCACTTCCGTGTCGATGAAGTTCGTTTCCCCCACGAACTGGGCGATGAAATGGGTGGCGGGCTTGTCGAAAATCTCGATCGGGGTCCCGTCCTGCTCGATTTCGCCGTGGTTCATGATGAGGATCCGGCTGGCCACTTCCATGGCTTCCTGCTGGTCGTGGGTGACGAACAAGGTGGTCACGTTGGTTTCCTCGTGCAGTTTCAGGATCCATTCCCTCAGTTCCTCCCGCACCTTGGCGTCCAAGGCGCCGAAGGGTTCGTCCAACAAGAGCACCTCGGGACGGGGCGCCAGCGCCCGCGCCACCGCCACCCTCTGGCGTTGTCCCCCGGAGAGTTGCGAGGGATAACGCTTCTCGTATCCGGTCAGCTGGATCAGGCCCAACAGCTCGTAAACCCTCTGCCGGATTCCGGCTTCCTTTTGTTTCCGCACCCGGAGGCCGAAGGCGATGTTATCGAAAACCGTCATGTGCTTGAAAAGGGCGTAATGCTGGAACACGAACCCCACGTTTCGCTCCTTGGCCGAGGCGAAGGTGGCTTCCCGTCCCGTCAGGTGGATCTCCCCCGCGTCGGGCACTTCCAGCCCCGCGATCATGCGCAGCAGGGTGCTTTTGCCCGAGCCCGAAGGGCCCAGCAGGGCCGTGAGCGAGCCCGTTTCCAGCTTGGCGCTCACGTCATGGACGGCCTTGAAGCCGTTGTAATGCTTGCACAACCCGCGGACTTCGATGCTCATGCCCGTTCCCTTTCCAATGCGGCCGGCAGGATCCGGCGTTCCTCCCCGTACTTCAAGCCCACCAGGGTTTTGGCCGCAAGGGTCAAAAGGGCCAGGAAGGTCAGCAGGGACGCCACCGCGAAAGCCGCCGTGAAATTGTAGTCGTTGTAAAGGATCTCCACGTGCAGGGGCAGGGTGTTGGTCAGGCCCCGGATGTGCCCCGAAACCACGGACACGGCGCCGAACTCCCCCATGGCCCGGGTGTTGCAAAGGATGATTCCGTAAAGCAGGCCCCACTGGATGTTCGGCAGGGTCACCTTCCAAAAAGTCTGCCAGCCGCCGGCGCCCAGGACCATGGCCGCCTCCTCCTCTTCCGACCCCTGTTCCTGCATGAGGGGGATCAGTTCCCTGGAAACGAAGGGAAAGGTGACAAAAAGGGTGGCCAGCACGATTCCCGGCACCGCGAAAATGACCTGGAGGTCGTGGTCCCTCAGCCAGTGCCCCAGGAGCCCCTGCAGGCCGAACAAGAGAACGTACACCAGGCCCGAGACCACCGGCGAAACCGTAAAGGGAAGGTCGATGAGGGTGAGCAGCAGGTTCTTGCCCGGGAACCGGAACTTGGCGATAGCCCAGGCCGAAGCCACCCCGAAAACCGTATTGAAAAGGACGGAAACGAAAGCCGCCAGCAGGGTCAAGCGGATGGCCGAAAGGGCGTCCGGGTCCCGGATCGAGTCGTAATAATAGGAAATGCCCTTGTCCAGTGCGGAGGCGAAAACCTGGATCAAGGGCACCAGGACGAACAAGGCCATGAACAACAGGGCCGCCGCGATCAGGGTCCAGCGCACCCACCGGGGCTCGGTGAGGGACCGGGACGGGTCCCCCCGCTCCCCGTCTTTCAAGCTGACAATTAATTTTCCGTTATCCATTAAGGTTTCCTTTATAGCCTTCGGACCCGCCGTCCTAGTGGATCCGTTGCGTCCCGGCCCGGGCCTGCAGCCAATTGATCGTCAACAGGAACACAAAGGAAATCGCCAGCATCACCACCCCGATGGAAGCGGCCCCGGCGTAATCGTATTGTTCCAGTTTGGTGATGATGAGAAGGGGCGTAATCTCGGTCTTCATGGGCATGTTTCCCGCGATGAAGACCACCGAGCCGTACTCCCCCACGCCCCGGGCAAAGGACAGGGAAAAACCCGTGATCCAGGCCGGCACAAGGGTGGGAAGGATCACCCGGGTGATGGTGTACCAACGGTTGGCACCCAGGCTCACCGCGGCCTTTTCCAGTTCCGGGTCGAGGGATTCAAGCACCGGCTGGAGCGTCCGGACCACGAAAGGAAGGCCGATAAAGGTCAAGGCCACCACCACACCCAG
>JAICXI010000496.1 GCA_025980505.1 bacterium
CCCTTCGGTTCGGGTTGCTGCTGATCCTGCTTCTCCTGTCCAATTCCGTCCTCTCCTACGCCGCCGTTCCTCCGGCCGTAAAATTCTGGGTCTTCCTTTTGGGGGTCCTGCTGCCGGTTTACGGACTGGCGGCGGAACGGACGGGC
This sequence comes from bacterium, assembly GCA_025980505.1. Lineage (GTDB taxonomy): Bacteria > Oederibacteriota > Muellerivitia > Muellerivitales > Muellerivitaceae > JAICXI01. Next base: position 147 of record JAICXI010000496.1, read on the forward strand.
GGCCGGAAAGGGAAGGCGCCCTTTTACCGCGTCGAATTCCTGCCGGATCTTCCCGGTTGGCCCTGGGGCTTGCTTTTGGCGGCCGGGTTCCTGCTGCGCTTTTGGAGAATCACCCGTCTTTTCGCCTGGCCCATGGGGGACGAGGGACTGAGCGGCGATGCGGCCCTCGCGTTGAGCCGCCACTGGAACTGGGATTTTTTCTACAGCGTGGGCCAAGCTCCGCCGCTTTTGGACTGGGTTTGCGGGCTTTTCTTCAAGTTTTCCCGGGACCCCTTCCTTAACCTTTGGGTCCCATCCGCCCTTTTTTCCTGCGCGACCCTCGTCTTGGGACTGATCGCCGCCCGGCGTTATTTTTCCAAGTCCCTTGCTTTCCTAGTGACAGGCCTCCTGGCCTTCAGTTACTGGCCTCTTTACCTGGGCCGGTTTTGCCTGCAGGCCGTGCTGGTGCCGTCGGTCGAACTCCTATCCCTTTGGATGCTGGGGAGATTCCTGGAGGCGACGGAGGGGCCCCGGAAGGTCCGGGCCGCTTGGGCGCTGGGCATCGTCACGGGGTTGAATGTCTTTACCTTCACGACATGGCCCTTGATGGTGGTACTGGTGGGAATGGCGGTTTATCTCCATTCGTTCGGCGGCCGCCGCAAAGAGAGCGGTATTTTTTTCCGGTTTTCAGCAGGCCTTTTCCTGGCCCTTATTCCCTTCCTCGTGGCCGCTTTCCGGCAAGGGTACGGGCAGCATATCCGGGACGTAGCGGTATGGAGCCGTCCCCTGGACGCGGCGAACCTGTTGCAAGTGGCGGGAGGGTACCTGGCGGTTTTGGGCTGGGGTGTGGCGCCGGGCCAGGGCTTTTATGTTCCCGCCCGGGGGGGATTTTTAAATCCCCTTTTAACCTCCTTTTTCTTCCTGGGGTTGGCCCGGGCTTGGCGTCACGCTTCGCTTCCGAGGGTGCAGTGGGTTTTGTTCGCGGGGTTTCTTTTCCTGGTCCCGGGGTTCCTTTCCTTGAATGTGGAGGGTTTCCGCGTGGTTCAAATCCTTCCCCTCCTTTTGCTCTTGTCGGCCTGGGGGTTGGAACCCCTATTACCGGCTTCCCGCAAGGCCGCGGTGCTGGTGGTGGCCGGTCTTTTCCTGCTGACGGCGGTTTTTGATTTTGCCCGCATGGCCCAGCCTTATCGGAACATCGCCGGCAATCCTGGGCTTTTCCTGTCCACCGGAAAAACCCTGTCCCGATACCGCGCCTACCAGGTTCTGAAGGACTTGAAAACCCAGGGGGGCCCGGGGTGGATTTTAAGCGAATGGGACCTGCCGGCGGACCACACCCTCGCGGTCATGACTTCCGGTTTCAATGCGACGTTGGACCCCGGTCCGGCCGGCGGGAGCCCCCGCTGGCTGGCCGTCATGGCGGACGCCCATTACCGACCCTTCCTGCAAAAACGGTTCCCCCACGCCC
>JAICXI010000387.1 GCA_025980505.1 bacterium
GGCGATGATGGCGATATTTCTCAAGTCACTGCGAAGCGTCATTTCAAACCTCTGCTCTTTAAAAATCAGCTTTTACTTGAAAGTTTCAAGGTCCTGCTGTCGCCGGACGGCCCAGCCGAGAGGTGGTTGCCGTTTGGGGAGGCGAGAGTATACCCAAAAGATCGTTGAAAACAAAAGGTTTTCTGGGAAATACCGCGTTAGGCCGGGAATTCCTTCCCTTTCAGGAAAGGCACCAACACTTTCAGGAACCCTTCCGGATTGTCCCGGAAAACCGCATGTTCCGCCTTTTCCACGACCACCAGGCGCCCCTCCGGCAACAGCCTTGCGATCTTTTCGGCTTCCTCCGGCGAAACATAGCGGCTGTCGCCGCCCTTGATGAAAAGCGCCGGACACTGGACCCGGGCCAGCCAGCCGAAATTTTCCTTTTCCCGGCCCAGCTTTTGGGTTTTCCAGGCCGCCTGGGGCGAGAAGTTCCAGTCCCATTCCCCGTTCTCCTTCTTCCAAAACTGCCCCTTGTAATACCGGAAGCGCCGCTCGTCGGCGGGAAACTTCTTCCGCAGGAACCCGTCGAGGGACCCTTCATCGGGGAAAGGGGTCGGATATTCGGTGTAGCGTTGCAGGTATTTTTTCCAACTGTCCGGGTCCGCGGTCAGGGTCTGGTCCACGATGGTCAAGGTCGCGGTCTTTTCGGGGAAAAGCGCGGCGAAAACCAGGGCGTTCCGCCCGCCCGTGGAATGGCCCACCAGATGCGCCTTCAGGTGCCCCAAAGCCCGGGCGCAGGCGTCCAGGTCCCGGGCGTGCCCTTCCGGGGAATAATCCTCTTCCACGTCCCCCTGCAAGGGGCGTCCTTGGGAACAGTGGGAAAAAGTCGAACCGTGGCCCCGCATGTCGAAGGCGAAAACGTGGAAGCCCGACTTGGCCAGGATGTCCGGGACCCCGCCCCAGTCCTGGCTTTTGGCGGTCAGCCCGTGCAACAAGTACACCACCCGCCCCGTGACCCCGTATTCCATGCAGAAAAATCTTCCCCGCTGCGTTTGGACGAAAGGCATGGCTCCCCCCGGAACTGGATGGTTCATTTTAACCCGCCCTCCACCCGCCCCACCTTTTTATTTCCCGGCGGGGCCGATACAATGCGGGGTCTATGACCCCCCCGGCCCAGCACGACGCTTACGCGGCATTCCGGCACCCCAACTACCGTTATTACACCTTGGGGAGTTTCCTTTCCGTCATGGGCCAACAGATGCTGCGCGTGGCCGTGGGCTACGAAATCTACCACCGTACCCGTTCCATGCTGGACCTGGGCCTCATCGGGCTTTTCATCTGGATACCCATTTTCTTTTTCATGCTGCCCGGCGGGGCCGTGGCCGACCGCTTCAACCGCAAGGCCATCGTGCTTTACTGCAACCTGCTTTACGCCCTTTGCGCGGCCGGCCTGGCCCTGGCGCCCCGCTTTCCCGCGCCCCTCCCCCTCATGTACGCCCTTCTTTTCCTGACCGGCTTTACCCGGGCCTTCAGCGACCCCGCCCGGCAGTCCCTCCTGCCCCAACTGGTCCCGGAAAAGCACTTCACCAACGCCATCACTTGGGGCAGCAACGTCTTCCAGATGGCCTCGGTGGTCGGCCCGGCCCTGGGCGGGACCCTTTACGCGGCCATCGGCTATTCAAAGGTTTGCGGGTTGGACGCGGTGTTGGAACTGGTTTTTTTCCTCTGCGTGGCCCTGGTGCGGCAGGTCCCCACGCGCTTCAAGCGCCAGTCCGTCAATTTCCAATCGCTCTGGAAGGGCCTGCGGTTCGTCCACCAAAACAAGCTCATCCTGGCCACCATCACCATGGACCTCTTCGCGGTCATCCTGGGAGGGGCCGTGGCCCTGCTTCCCGCCTATTCGGACGAAGTCCTGCATTGCGGTTCGGTGGGCATGGGCTGGCTCCAAGCCGGCCCCTCCATCGGGGCTTTCCTGACCTCCATCCTGTTGGCCCACCACCCTCCCACGAAAAGGGCCGGGCGGACCCTGCTTTGGGCCGTGGCGGGATTCGGGCTGGCCACCATCGTCTTCGCCTTGTCCCGATGGTTCTGGCTTTCCTTCCTCATGATGTTTTCCATCGGGGCCCTGGACAACGTCAGCGTCATCGTGCGGCACACCCTGGTTCAGGTCTTGACGCCCGACGCCATGCGGGGCCGGGTGACGGCCGTGAGCTACATCTTCATCCACTCCTCCAATGAACTCGGCGGCTTCGAGTCGGGAGTGACGGCGGCTTTCCTGGGGTTGGTGCCCTCCGTGGTGCTGGGGGGGGTGGGAAGCATCCTGGTGGTGCTGGGGGTCCTGAAACTGTGGCCTGAAGTGGCCCGGTTGAAGTCCCTGGCCAGGCGTGGAACCGCTTAAACCTGCTACTTTAGGATCATCAGTTTGGCCGCCGACCGGCCCGCGCCGTCGGTGACCTCCACGTAATAAAGCCCGTTGGCCAAGACCGTTCCCTTCCAATCTTTCAAGTCCAAAGCCACTTGGTCGGTCCCCGCCGGCACATTCGTCCAATCCTGTTCGGCCACTTTCCGGAAGGCGGTGGTGAAAATTTGGACCCGGACCAATCCCCCGGGATCGGCCAAATGGAACGCCAGTTGGACGGGCCGGGTACCGTCCGAAGGGTTGGGAAAAAGGATCGGGTTGGAA
>JAICXI010000218.1 GCA_025980505.1 bacterium
CAAGTGGTTGTCCTTGATGAGCACGTGCCCGGCCAGGTTGAACCGGTGGTTTCGCCCGCCGCCCACCCGAACCGCGTAGCGTTCCAGCACCCGCCAAAGGGGCGTTGTCTTGCGGGTATCGTAAACCCTCGGCCCCTTCACCGAGTCGGCGAACCGGCGCGTCAAGGTGGCCACTCCTGAAAGCCGGCTCAAAAGGTTCAAGGAAACCCGTTCGGCGGATAAAAGGGATTGGGCCGGCCCGGTCACCCAGGCAACCCTTTGGCCGGGCTTGACCTTGGCGCCTTCCCCAACCAGCGATTTCCACCGGCACCGTTCGTCCCTGAGCTTAAAAACAGCCTCCATCACCGGCAAGCCCGCCAAAACGCCGGAGGCCTTGGCCATCACTTCCCCCCGGGCCTTCCGGCGGGGGTCCACCACCGCCCGGCTGGTCCGGTCGTTCCAGGCGCCATCCTCCCGCAAGGCCCGCATCAGGAGGGGGCGGAGAAGGTCCATGTCCAATTGAATTTTCAACGCTTTGGGTTGGCGGGGTTGGCTCATGGGTTTCTTCAAATTTCCAGGAATTTTAAATTGCCGTCGATGCGGGCGATCTTGTCCCGGGTTTCCCGTAGTTTTCCATTTTCCGCCTCCACCAGCTCGGCCGGGGCGTTTTTGACGAACTGCTCGTTCTTCAACTTCCCCTGGATGGCCAGCACGTATTTCTCCAGCTTCTGCCGTTCCTTTTGCTGCTTGGCGGCTTCGGCCTTGAGGTCGATCAAGCCTTCCAAATGGATGTACAGCTCGCCGCCCTTGACCACCGCCAGGGCCGTTTTGGGGGGGCGGTTTGGGGCCTCGGCGAGTTCGCTGACCCGGCAGAGCGCCTTCAGGAGGGAGACTTGCTGGGACCCGGGCTTGAACCGCACCGATTCTCCGGAACCGGAGACCTTCACCTGGGCCGCCGGGGGCACGTTCAATTCGCTGCGGCTGGTGCGGACGGCCGTCACCACTTCCTGGAGGAAACCAAAATCCGCCACCGCGGCCGGGTCCACCGGATATCCGGCGGCTTTGGGCCAGGGCGCCTTCAGGATGGTTTCGTTCCGGCCCGGCAGCTTGCGCCACAGTTCCTCGGTCACGAAGGGCATGACCGGGTGCAGGAGCTTCAGGATGCCGTCCAGGACCCCCACCACCACCGACGCGGCCAGTTTTTTCCCGGCCGGGTCGCCTTCGTTGTAAAGGCGGGGCTTGACGCATTCCAGGTACCAGTCGCAAAACTCGTTCCACACGAACCGGTAGAGGGTCTGGGAAAATTCCGCCACCCGGTACCTTTCGTAGTCGGCCGTCACTTCCTCCACCACCCGGGACAAACGCGACAGGATCCACCGGTCCTCCAGCTTCAGCCGGGGTTCGTCTTCCTTGGAAAGCGCCTTCACTTCGGTGCCGTCGGCAAGGGCCATCCCAACGAACCGCGTGGCGTTGTAGAGTTTGTTCACGAAATTGCGGGAGGATTCCAGCTTTTGGGGCGTCAAGGCCACGTAACGCTGCTTGGTTTCAATGCTGGTCAAGGTGAACCGCAGCGTGTCCGTCCCGTATTTGTCGATCATGTCCAGGGGATCGATGACGTTGCCCTTGGACTTGCTCATTTTCTTGCCTTCCTCGTCGGCCACCAGGGAATAAATGTAGACTTCCCGGAAGGGCACGTCCCCCATGAACTTCAGCCCCATCATCATCATGCGGGCCACCCAGAAAAAAAGGATGTCCCAGGAAGTCACCAGCACCGAGGTGGGGTAGAAAAGCTGGAGGTCCTTTGTTTTTTCCGGCCAACCCAGGGTGGAAAAGGGCCAAAGCGCCGAGGAAAACCAGGTATCCAGCACGTCCGGGTCCTGCTCCCATTCGGTTCCCTTGCAGCGCGGGCAGGCGCCGGGTTTTTCCGCGGCCGCCACCTGGTTGGAGCAGTTCCGGCAGTTGTAAACCGGGATGCGGTGCCCCCACCAGATCTGGCGGCTGATGCACCAGTCCTGGATGTTGTTCAGCCACTTTTCGTACTCGCCGCGCCACATCTCCGGGATGAACTTGGTCCTGCCTTCCGCGACGGCCTTCAAGGCTTCCTCGGCCAGGGGCCTCATGCGCACGAACCATTGTTTGGAATAATAGGGCTCCACCACCGTGCCGCAGCGGTAGCAGTGGCCCACGTTATGCTCATGGGGCTCGACCTTGACCAAGAGCCCCTGCGCCTCCAGGTCCGCCACCACCTTCTTGCGGGCCGCGAAGCGGTCCAAGCCCTGGTAGGGCCCCGCGTTCTCGTTCAAGGTGCCGTCGGGGTTCAAGATGTTGATGCGTTGGAGCTGGTGCCGGTTGCCCACCTGGAAGTCATTGAAATCGTGCGCCGGGGTGATCTTGACCACGCCCGTGCCGAAGGTCTTGTCCACGTAGCCGTCCTGCAGGATGGGGATGCGGCGGTGCATCAGGGGCAGGTCCACGGACTTGCCTTCCAGGCCCGCGTAGCGGTCGTCCTCCGGGTGCACGGCCACGGCCGTGTCCCCCAGCAGGGTCTCGGGCCGCGTGGTGGCCACCTCCAGGCCGTCCTGCGGGTCGTGCACGAAGGGGTAGCGGATATGGTAGAAGTTGCCCTGCACGGCCTTGTGTTCCACCTCGATGTCGGACAAGGCGGTCTGGCAGCGGGGGCACCAGTTGATCAGGTAATAGTCCTGGTAGATGAGCTTTTCGTTGAAAAGGGAGATGAAGACCTGCTGGACGGCGCGCGAAAGCCCCGCGTCCATGGTGAACCTCTCCCGGGTCCAGTCCAGGGAGGCGCCCAAGCGGCGGAGCTGCCTCATGATGGTGGAACCGTATTTTTCCTTCCATTCCCAGACGCGCTTCACGAAGGCCTCCCGGCCCAGGTCGTGGCGGCTCTTCCCTTCTTTTTTCAGCTCCTTTTCCACCACGTTTTGCGTGGCGATGCCCGCGTGGTCGCAACCTGGAAGCCACAGTACGTTGAAACCCTGCATGCGTTTGTACCGGGCGATCAGGTCCTGCAGGGTGTCGTTCAAGGCGTGGCCCATGTGCAGGCTCCCCGTCACGTTGGGAGGCGGGATCACCATGCAAAGGGCGGCTTACCGGGATCCTGGGAAGCCGTGAAAATGCCGGACTTTTCCCATTCCGGGTACCATCGCCCCTCCACGGCCTTGGGGTCGTAGGCCGGCGGAAGCGTGTTCTCGGCGTTTTGGGTTTCCATTCGGTTGTTCTCTTTCCGTTAAGTTGCGGGCCGGAGGGCCGGCCGGAATCATGAATTTCGAGTTGCCAATTTTAAAGGACTCAACTTCCGGCCCCCTCATTCAGGGGGGAAAACGGACCTTGACGGATTCAGCTGACAGCAATCAGCTGCCAGTTGGTTCAATCAATCGGTCCGTTGGCCGTCACCGGAGCGGCGACATCGGATGTTCCCAGGGCATAATGGCCGGCCAGGGTCGGCGCATCCTGGCCGTCCACCAGGACCTTCACTTGTTTGACCTCGTAAAAATTGCTGGTCAGGGTCTCGATCAAGCCCCGGATCAAAAGTGCCTCCTCGTAAAACCCGACCCGGGAGGCGTCCATTTGGGCGGTGGAAAGATCGACCACCGCCGCCCCTTGGGGGGTGAAATAAAACTCGCCCAAGGCGAGGCCCTCGGGCACGGGCACCTGGTCCTTGCCCGTCCGGGGGCCCTGGAGGTAGGCCAGGACGGCTTGTTTCATCTGGTTCGTCCGGCTCTTGCTCAAGCGGATGACGGCCTTCATGTTGAAGAGACGGCCGTTTTCCATGGAAACGGCCTTGATGAAAATGGTCGTGGGCCGGTCGTGCGGGTCATAAAGCGGCGAGGCATTGCCGCCGGTTCCCGGCTCCGGTTTGGGTTCCTGCCTCAGGCGCGACGCCAGGAAAAGGGCTCCGGCCAGGGCCAATACCGACCCCAGGGCGATGAGGCTTTTTTTCAATTTCAATTTTTCCAAGAGCCGTTCCTTCATGGACTTATTTTGCCCCGGCCGAGGGGCCGCCCGATTCAAGGCGCGCCTTGCAGGTAATCCGCGATGCCTTCCGCCGCCCGCGCCGCCCAATCGGCCACCTCCTCCGGTTTGGAGAACTTTTTCAGGTCGGACGGCGAAGTCAGGAACAGGGGCGTCAGCACCACCGCGGGGAGGGCGAGGTTCCTCAAGCTCTGGTGGGGCAGGCAAAGGATGCGCCCGTTGGCTGATTCGGGTTCGCCGGCCAGGCCCCGGCTGTCGGATAAAGGCGAGAGTTCCGCGCTGACGCCCAACTTTTGGGCGATGTCCCGCGCCAGTTTCAGGCTGGAACGGTACAAGGCGGGCGTGGTCACTCCCCAGCGGGCGATTTCCAGGTTATCCGC
>JAICXI010000303.1 GCA_025980505.1 bacterium
GTACTCCAGGGCCAGCTTGGCCTTGGGGGAATCGGGCGGGGCCAGTTCCAGGTACTTCCGCCAGCATTCCACGGCCTTTTCCTTGTAACCCCGGTTCAAATAAATGCCCCCCAGGGAGAAATGCACGTCGATATGGGCGGGGTCCAGGTGCAGCACCCTCTCATATTCCACCATGGCCTCTTCCCACCACATCTTGGCGTAATAAGCGTTGCCCAGGTGGAAATGGGCGGAGGGATGGTCGGGCCGCATCGTCACGGCCTTGGTGCATTCCCTGATGGAATCCTCGTAGTTCCCTTCCTTGAAAAGAAGGATGCCGAGGTTCAATTGGGACGGGAAATAGGAAGGTTCCAACCGGAGGGCCTCCCGGTACAGTTTCTCGGCGCCGGGAAAATCGTGGTTCTTGTAAAGTTCGACCGCTTGCTTGTTGATTTCAGCCGCGCTGGACATGAAAACCTCTGAAAAGCGGTTACCGGTTGTCCGACGCCGGTACTCCGTCGGCCGCTAAGCCTTTTTCCGGGAACCGGCCACTGACAACCGACCATGGGTGTACCGGGTGTTTAAGGAATCACCTTGTTGAGGGGATACTCCACGATCCCTTCGGCGCCCGCATCCTTCAATTTCGGGACGATGAGCCGGACGATTTTCTCGTCCACCACCGTATCCACGTCCACCCAATCCTTGCCGTGCAATTCGGCGATGGTGGGGGAATTCAATGCCGGCAGGACCTTGAGCACCGCGTCCAGTTTGGCGCGCGGCACGTTCATCTTGAGCCCCACCTTCTCCTCCGCGGCCAGGGCCCCCTTCAGGAGGAGCACCATGTCCTCGATCTTCTTCTTTTTCCAGGAGTCCTTCCAGGCGTTCTTGTTCACGATGACCACCGTGTTGGATTCCATGATGGTTTCCAGGATGACCAGGTTGTTGGCCTTCAGCGAGGAGCCGGTCTCGGTGACTTCGATGATGGCGTCCGCCAGCTCGGGCGGCTTGGCCTCGGTGGCGCCCCAGGAAAACTCCACCAGGGCCGTCACGCCGTTCTTTTGGAGGTATTCCTTGGAGACGTTCACCAGTTCGGTGGCGATCTTCTTCCCCTGCAGGTCCTTCACGGACTTGATGGGGGAATTGGCGGGGGCGGCCAGGACCCAGCGCACGGGCCGCAGGCCCTGCTTGGCGTAGATAAGTTCGGCGATTTCCACCACATCCGAGCCGTTTTCCTTGACCCAATCCCGGCCCGTCATGCCCACGTCCAGGGTCCCATCCTCCACGTAACGGCTCATTTCCTGGGCCCGGATCAGCATGGCCTTCATTTCCGGGTCGTCGATGTTGGGAAAATAAGACCGGGAAGTGGAGGAAATCTTGTAGCCCGCCTTGGCGAACAAATGGAAGGTGGATTCCTGAAGGCTTCCTTTCGGCAACCCCAATTTGAGCATGTTGGACATTTTGTTTTCCTTGGATTCAAGCGGTTTTCAGTCCGCCGTCGGCGGCCCTCCCCGAACCGGCCGGCAACCGGCGACTGTGGACTGTATTTAACAGCCTGTCCTTGGCTTTGGCAAGGTCCGTTTATGTCTTTAAAGCGAATTGGAACTTCGGTAGACTAGCCCCTTCCAAAAAACAGGAGAACAAAAACCGTGGAAAGCGCCGTCAACTTTTACGACCATACCCGCGAGGAACTGGTCAAGCTCCTCGCCGAATGGGGTTCGCCCCGGCACACCGGGGCCCAGGTGTTCCGCTGGCTTTACCAAAAGCGCGCGCGGGATTTCGGGGAGATGACCGACCTGTCCAAGGAATTGCGCAGGGAGCTGGCGTCGAAGGCCACCCTCTCGACCCTCACGCTCCATACCCGCCAGGCCTCCCAGGACGGGACCGTCAAATACCTCTGGCAACCGGCCCCGGACAGCGCGGGTTCGACGGCCCTGGTGGAAAGCGTGCTCATCCCCATGGCCCGGGACGAGGAAGGCGAGCCTTCCCGTTACACCGCCTGCCTTTCCACCCAGGCGGGGTGCCGCATGAAGTGCACCTTTTGCGCCACCGGCGTGCCCAAGTTCCGGAGGAACCTCACCACCGCCGAGATCACGGCCCAGATCGTGGGCATGGAGAGGGACTCGGGCGTTCCGTTCAACAACATCGTGGTCATGGGCATGGGCGAACCCATGGACAATTACGAGAACACCGAGAAGGCCATGCGCATCCTGCACGACCCCGAGGGGCTGAACCTGGGCCGCCGCCGCATCACGGTTTCCACGTCGGGCCTGATCGACCACCTGGAGCGTTTCATCAAGGACGACTGGCCGGTCTCCCTGGCCGTCTCCCTGCACAGCGCCGATCCCGAGATCCGGGACCGGCTCATGCCCATCAACCGTTCCAACCCCCTGGACAAGCTGTACAAGGTCATGCGCAGGTTCACCTTCGTGCGCCGCCTGCCCGTGACGCTGGAATACATCCTATTAAAGGACGTGAACGACCGTCCCGAGGACGCCGAGAAACTGGCGGCTTATTGCAAGGACCTGCTGTGCAAGGTGAACCTCATCCGTTACAACCCCGTCCCCACCCTCCCCTTCGAGGCGCCCGGCGAGGACAGGGTCATGGCCTTCCGGGACGACTTAAAAAGAAGGGGCATGAAGGTTTTCCTGCGCGAGCGCAAGGGTGTGGACATCGCGGCCGCCTGCGGGCAGTTGGGATTTGAAAACACGCCGCTTCCGGGGGCAAATGTCGCTCCCCTGTGATAAAAAGGGTTGGGAGTGACTGCGTTTGAAAGCCGCCCCTCACCCTATCCTCCCCCACCAGGGGCGAGGGTGGACGCGGTTCTTCCAATAAGCCGGTCCCTACCAAAGGGTTCCCGCGGTTGAAAACCGGGGTTCCCCAACGTCAAACCGAAGAGGGTTTCATGAACTTGAATTTCAGTGAAATTAAACTGACGCCCACGGAAAAGAACCTGGTCCAAAAGGCCCTTTCCATCCTGGGCACCTTCACGGCCATCACGGTCCTGACCGCCCTGGCTTCCATGTTTTACACCCAGTTGCACCAGCCCATGATCGTGCCCAAGATCCTCGGCATGGATGAGAAGCAGGCGGAAAGGGCCCTGGACTCCAAGGGGCTGCACTTGAAGGTCGTCCGCTCCCAATACGACGAGCACATGCCGGCGGGCCTCTTCAGCGAGCAAAACCCCAGGGCCAACAGCTATGTCCGGCGGGGCCAGACCGTGGCCGCGGTCTTGAGCAAGGGCAATCCCGAGGTACCCGTGCCTTCCGTCATCGGACAATCCTTCGCCGAAGCCCAGATCGCCCTGGCCGGCGCCCATTTGCGGGTGGGACGCGAATCCCTGATGAATTCCCTGGAGACGCGGGACCTGGTGCTGGCCCAGGTTCCCGACGGGGGCCTGTCCGTCGATTCCTTCACCCAGGTGGACCTTCTCGTCTCCGCCGGGCCCAACGATCCGGCCTTCGTCATGCCCAACCTGCGCAACCAGCCCCTGGAAAGGGCCTTCAAGGCCTTGAGGCCGGCCGGCATCACCATCGA
>JAICXI010000102.1 GCA_025980505.1 bacterium
ATCCACCATTCGGCTCTTCGCCTGGAAACCGACAGCAACTTCGGGTTTAATTTTTCATTCTGGGACCGGCTGGCGGGCACCTACCGCGCCGAACCCCGGCAAGGGCGGGCGAAGATGAAGATCGGCCTGGGCTACTTCCGCGGGCGGCGTTATTTGAGGTTGGACCGGCTTTTACTTCAGCCCTGGATGGACCCCGGGGGCCGCGTGGCGCCGGAGAACCTGTCCCTCAAGGATTAAGCCGGGACCGGCGGGCATAAAAAAGGGGCCGGCCCGAAAGCCGGCCCCCACCCCTGAAGGGTTTTCTCACATGAGGGAATTCACGCTTCCGCCCAGCCCCAGGCCCGCCAGGCTGCTGTTGAACCGGGTCTGTGCCAGGAAGTTGGCCTGCTGGACCATGTTGGCCGCGCCTTGGACCGTGGGATTGCCGCCCAAAAGCCTTTCCGCATCGTAAACCCAGGAAGGAAGGCTCGCGGGACCTCCCGCCCCGAAGAGGCCCGCCAAGTCCATCAGCGAACCGGGACTGTTGGGGTCCGAGAACATGTTGGCCATGGCCATTTCATTGCTGAACTTGGCCTGGGCGAACAACACTTCGGCCTTTTGCTGGGGAGTGGTGGCCTGGCTCATGGCCTGGTTGAAAACGGAACCGAAACTGGCGGGGCTAAGACCCGCCAAGGAGCTGAAAAGGGGATCCGAACCGGAGCCGGAAAACATGGAATCGATGGTATGAATGCCGCCGAACATGGGCCTGACCTCCGTTGGAATTCCTAACGGCGCGCCGGTAAATTCCTGAAGGCCCATTTTCAGCGGCGGGACAAGCCTTTTTCCGCCGTTTCAAAGCGTCTGGATTAGGGGCCTCAACCCGGTGGATTCCGCCCCAGCCACCGAACCTCCGGGGCGGGACCCTTTCCGGTGTTATTGGGCCGTGGGGGTTTCTTCGGGTGTCGGGGTGGGCGTTGGAATGGTGGAGAGGTAGTATTTCTCGAATTTCTTGGTCGAGCTGTCGTCCTTGCAATCCATGCAATGGGAAACCACCTGGCCCAGGGTGGTGTCGAACAGGACCGAGTCGCGTTCGTAGAAGAGCTTCTTGTTCTCCTGGTCGTTGTCCTTCCCGCAGATGCTGGTCAGCTTGAGGAAGGCCAGGTTCGGCTTGACCCATTTCACCAGTTCCACCTTGGGTTGCTGGCAGCCCCAACCCTCCACCTTCTTGTAAAGGCTGGCCTCGATGTCCTCCGTGACGTCCAGGGCCCTGCCCGTGTTGATGTTCACGAAGTAGGTCTTCCACGTTCCCGGGATGGTCTGCAAATGCGCGAAAAACTTCAGGCTGTCCTTGGCCCAATCGAAGCGCACCGCGTCCCAGTCGACCTTGAAGGTCTGATTGTCCGTTTCCTGGATGAGCGCGCCGCCGCCGTCCATCATTTCAAAGTGGCGCTTGAGGTCCTTGGTGTTTTCCAGGAGGAGGGGGTAGCGGAAAAAGACGCGGTCCCCGACCCGCCGGTCGATGACTTGTTCCACGACCACCCGGTACCGTCCGTTGGGGGAGTTGGAGAGGTAGATTTCCTGGCCCGCGTAAGCCGCGACCGGGAAGGAAGCCGCCAGCGGCAAAAGCATCCAAAGGCATCGGGAAAAAAATTTCATGGGAAATCCTTTCAATCACGGCTTCAACGCCCGCTTCAGGCCGCGAGGCCCGGGGCCCGGCTGCGCCATCGGGAGTAAAAGTTAGGCCGAAAGCTCCGCCACAAACGTACTCCAAGCCCTGGTTGAAGTCCATCCTTTTTATCGCACCGCCGAAGGGACCGATTCCCGCAAAAGGGCCGCCGGGCCCTTTAATTATAGCGGCTCTGGATTTGGGCCAGGACCTGCTTGGCCGGGGTGTAATCGGGAGAAAGCTCCAGAGCTTTCCGGAATTCTCCCACCGCCTCTTCGGTCCGGCCCAGGTGAAGGTAAACCCTTCCCAGGTTGAAATGGGGGTAATGCCGGGGCTCGTAACGTTCCGCCTGGTTGGCCTTTTCAAGCCAGGGGATGGCTTCTTCCCACTGGTCCTGTTCGATGAGGTAGGCGCCGATGTCGTTGTAGGGGTTGCCGAAGGCGGGGTCCAGGTCGATGGCCTTGAGGCATTCGTCGATGGCTTTCCGGAGTTGCCCCTGGAAGGAGTAGGCCCAGCCCAGGTAAGTATGGGCCTCGGCCGTCGGCGCGACCTCCAGGGAAGCGCGGTAAGCCCGGATGGCGCTTTCCACGTTGCCCTTCAATTGCGTCTTATGGCCCTTCATCCAAAGGGCGCGGGCCCGGGCCTGCCTTTCCCGGTTGTGGGAGTCCGTTTCGTTTTCCATGCGCTTGTACCCGCCCGGAGGCCGTAAAAGGTTGGAGAAACAAAGAAGCCCCCCGGTTTCCCGGAGGGCTGGTGATGTGTTGCAAAAGCTGGTTTAAGGAAGATTCAACCCGGAACCCCGGGACCCCTCGTCACTGGAAGACGTCGATGAAATCGTTCTTGTCGTCGCCCACGTAAATGAACCCACCCCCAAAGGCCAGGCAAGAGGGCGAGAAAGCAAAGGCTTCATGAGCAGCCGGCCCCGGGTCACTGAGGGCCGTCAGGATGGTACCGGTTGGGGAATAAACTTCAACCAGATGGTTTCCAGAATCCGCGACGTAAATATTCCCCGTTCCGGGATTAACGGCCAAGCCGTGAACCACGCATCCGGGAATACACTGCCAGGACTGAAGAATAGTGGTGGCTTCTGAAGTATATTCCGAGACATAGGACGGAGTATAACCAGGGTCACCCACCCAGACATTCCCCGTCGAATCACAAGCCACCGCATAAGGGGATTTAAAAGAGACCGCAGCCGATCCGAAAGTAACACCGGAGCCGCCGACCGTAACCCCAGCGAAGCCTGACCAGCGATGCATCCAAAGAGGCTCAGCTCCTGGAATACCTTCATAGGGCGAAAATTCATCCACAAAGCCGTTACCCGTGTCTGCCACATAAATTAAACCGTGGGTGGCGTCGTCGCACATGCCTTTGGGATTATTGAAAGCAATGCCGTCATAACCGCTTCCGTAATACGGCATATAAATGGAGCTTAGCCCTTGGGCTGTCCAAGAACTATAATACCCCGCATAAAGCGTCGCCCCCGCCCCGTTCAAGTCCAGTACCGCGCTCCAGGCGCCCGAAGCACCCCCGCCCGGGTTCACAAAACCTTGCGGCGCTTGGAGGGTGATGGTGGTTGGCTGGAAAGCAACCGGTGTTCCGGGCGTCGAAGCGGGGGGCGCACCGATCAGGATGATATTTCCCACATTCGGGGGATTACCAAGGCTCAAGGACGAACCCGCCACCGTGTATTCCGCCATATCCGCGACCGCGCCTTGGGAAGTTACCTCATTCTCGGCTACCGTCAGCAGTGAACCATTCAGGACCATGCAGCGGGGGGACGCCGCCGTGGAATAGTTGTTTTGGAAAACGGGGATCGGCAACGAATAAGTCGGAGTAGGGGTTGGGGTGAACACTCCCACCCCCAAAGTCGGCGTGTAGGTGGGCGTGTCGGGGGTACGGGTGCCGGTCGGCGTGGAAGTGCCGCCCGGGATCGTGACGGGCGCCGTGGGGTTGTTGTTCTTGTCGTTACAGGCCCAAGCCAGGATCATCCCCGAAAAAAGGACGGCGAACATCAGGAGTTTTTTCATTTTGGGCCCCGGTATTCGATGGATAAGTTTATCTTTCAACCTTGGACAATTTTACCCGACTTTGGCCCTTTTGGGACAAACAACCCCCAAAAAGCCCCATTTCGGCCAAAATGAGGATTGCCCGGGGCCGGCCGGATTGGGAAAACCACCGGTTGTTCCGGCCTTCCGCCGGGGAGAAAGGCTGAAGGGGACTTCAGCCCCACAGGAACGCTCCGAAGGTTTTGCGGACGGCCGTGCCTCCTGCGGCGGAATCACTGGTATCCGAAAGTCGCCCCCACGTAAAAATGGAGCCCATCCCCTTCCATGGACCCGATATCGGACGGTTTTCCGTCGAAGTAAATGGAATTAAAGGCCACCTTGTTGAAACCGTTAAGTTGGTCGAATCCGGTCCATCTTTGGTAAAGCCCGCCCAGCACGGAAAAGTTGTTGTCCAGGTAGATCTCCATGCCCGCGCCCAGGTTGAAGCCGATCCCTGAAATCGTCTCGTCGTTCACGAAACCCGTGGGATTATTGCCGCTGTCGAGTTGTTCCGAGAAACCCCGGACCCACAGCCAGGGCAGGCTGAAGCCAATGTTGATGAAGGGCTGGGTTGGAAACTGGGTCAGGAAATAACGCTTAATGTCGAAGTTGATGGATTGCAGGCTGGCGGGATTGGTAATCGTGGTGGGACCGGCGAAGATGAAGGAGGCGGTGTGGTCGCTCCGCCAAAAGCTGACTTCCGCGGCCCAAGGACCCTCCCGATGGCCGACTAAAACGCCGAACCCGAAGTTCCGGTTGATGGAGGGGATCAAATCCCTTTCCGCGGAGCCGCCCGAGGAGTTGGAGGTCACGTAATTCACCCCGTTAAAATCGCCCCATTGATCCAGGGTGGAAGAAATCCCCACAACGCCGACGTAAGAGCGTTCCTTGATGAAGTCGGTTTGTTGGGCGCCCGATTTATCCAGGGCCATTTCATCCTCTTCATCGGCCCAAACCGCCCTTGCCAACCCGGTCAAAAGGATCAAAACCATCGCAAGCAACCCGGCCTTATGGAGTTTCATTCGTTGCGCCATCCCCCGATCTTAAGATTCGCGGAAGCAGGCCCAAACAGCGGAAAGGCCTCTAATGGGCCTTATTTTACTGGAGGTTTCCGGAATTGAGAAAGAAAACTTTGGCAAAAGCGCCGGGAAGCTCCGGAAAAAGGGGCTTTCCTTGGACGGAACGGCGGAATCCGGAACGGGAAGACCCGGATCAGGGTGTCAGCAGGTAAAGGGCGTTGTTATAGAAATCCGAAACCAGGAGGTGGTTCCCCAAGGTCGCCACGCCATCCGGGCTGGCGTGGGCGGCCGATAACCCGAGCCCCGCCGTCAAGAGGTCGCCCGTGAGGTTGTAAACCTCCACCTTGCTGTTTCCCGAATCCGCCGCGTAAAGGCTGCTTCCGTTGACGGTGATCCCATAAATATCGGACCCGGCCACCGTCGGGAATTGGGTCGAGTAAGCCAAGGTGCCGGAAGTGAACACCTGGATGAGTCGGTTGCTGGCGTCGGCCACGTAAAGGTTGCCCGAGCCGTCCAAGGCCAGGGCGCTGGGATTGTCGAAGGTGCCTCCGCCCGCGCCCGTGCCGCCCCATTCGGTGACGGCGGTGCCCGACGGATTGAATACCTCGATTTCGTCATTGCCCGTATCGGCCACGTAAACGTTGCCGCCCGCATCCACGGCGATGCCTTCCGGTTGGTTGAAGGAGGTCGGTCCCCCCACGCCGCTGGTCCAGGAACTCCACGAAACCAGGGCGCCGCCCGAGGCATTGAGCGCGTAAACGGCGTTGTTCACCCCGTCGACCACGTAAACGGTCGTCCCCGCCGCGTTGACCGCCACGCCGTTGGGTTGCCCGAAAGCGGTGGCGCCGTAGGCCGTCCAGACGGCTTGGGACACGCCCGAGGCGTTGAAAACCTCGACCTTGCCGGAAGTATAAGGATACTCGCCTTCCGCCACGTAAACGACGGTGGCACCGTTGCCGTCTACCGCCAGGGCGTTGGGAGGAGCCGTGGTGGTCCAGGGGGTTCCGGTCGCGGAGGGGGCCGGCGTGGAGAAGGTGCTGGTGGGCGTAAAGGTGTTCGTGGGAGTGGCGGTGGCGGTCAAAGTGGCGGTGACGGTGGGCGTATTCGAGGCCGTGGTAGTGACCGTATTCGTGGGCGTCGAGGTCATTACGGGCGTGGGCGTGAAAAAGGTGCCCGTGGGTGTGGGGGTGGAAGTGGCCGTGGATGTGGGCGTACCCGTGGCCGTCGAGGTGGTGGTCGCGGTGGGGGTTTTCGTGGGGCTGTATCCGGCCCAAATCGTGGCCGTGGACACCGGCGTGGCGGTGGCCGACGGGCTGGAAGGGCTGTTGTTCGAGCAGGCCAGGGGGGCCAACAGGCCCAAAGCCATGAGGGTCATCCACAAAAACTTTTTCATCGGAACTTCCTCCACCCTTCCGGGTGTTTTTTCATTCCGCCCTTAGGGCGCGAATTTGACCACGCTGCCGTTGCCGCCGTTGTAAGTGGTGTCGGCCACGTAAATATCGCCGCTTCCCGCCACGGCAACGCCGAGGAGGGTCTTCAACAACCCGCTGTCGTTGAAGACGACGTTGGGGACGCCGCCCGTGAAGTTGCCCGCGAGGAATTCCTCGACCTGCCGGTTGCCCGTATCCGCGACATAAAGGTTCCCGGCCGCGTCAAAGGCCACCCCGCCCGGATTCTTGAAGCCGTTGACGGTGACCGCCGCGGCCCCGCCGCTGGAGGGGTTGAAGCCCAGGATCACGCTGTAGCTGCCGTTGACGGCCGTACCCTGGGTGGCCACGTAGACGTCCCCATCGTTCGCATTGAAGGCCAAACCGGCCAGGGTCACGGATGAAGCCACGGCCACCGTGCCGCCCCCGCCGAAACCGTTCAAGTTGCCGCCCGCATCCAGCTGGACAATCCGGCTGTTGCCCTTGTCGCTCACAAAGATATCGCCGCTCCCGTCCACGGCCACGCCCGAAGGATTGGAGAAGGTGGTACCGGTGAACTGCGCCAGGAAGTTCCCGTCCTTGTCGAATTTCGTGACTCCGCTCATGCCGCCCACCACGTAAAGGTTTTGGCCGCCGTCCACCGCCACGCCGGTGGGCAAGGTATAGGACACCAGGCCCTTGCCCTTGCCGCCGTTACCCCAGGCAACGTCGAGGGCCCCCGCCGCGGTGAACC
>JAICXI010000465.1 GCA_025980505.1 bacterium
AGACCATGGCCGTTTTCGAGAAACAATCCCCTGTGGAAGTTCCCGTCAAGGAGCTGTTCGCCTGGCACAACCGGTCCGGCGCCTTCGAGCGCCTGGCCCCGCCATGGGAAAACGCCAGGGTCCTGGAAAAGAAAGGCGGCATCCGGGACGGGGGCCGGGTTGTCCTGGAGGTCCGCCAAGGACCCTTCCGCCGGAAATGGGTGGCGATCCACAGCGGTTACGTCGAGGGTGAACAGTTTTGCGACGAGCAGGTGCAGGGTCCCTTCGCGAAATGGGTCCATACCCATCGCTTCCTGCCGGATACCGACACCACCAGCTTTCTCTCCGACCGCGTCGAATACAAGCCGCCCTTGGGGTTCCTGGGCCGGGTGGCGGCCGGCGCCTATCTGCGGAAGAAACTGGAGAAGCTTTTTTCCTTCCGCCACCGGCGCACCCAAAACGACTTGAAACGTTACCATCCTTACGCCCGGCAGGCGCCGCTCAAGGTCGCCGTCACCGGGGCCTCGGGCATGATCGGCACCGAACTTTCGACATTCCTTGCCTGCGGCGGGCATCAGGTTCTTCCCCTGGTGCGCCGGTCGCCCCGCCTGGAAAGCGGCGAGATTTTTTGGGACCCCTCCCGCGGGGAGCTGGACCCGGACTCCCTGGAAAGTCTGGACGCGGTCATCCACCTGGCCGGGGAAAACATCGGGGCGGGCCGCTGGACGCCGAAGCGCAAGGATGACATCTTGAAAAGCCGGGTGGAAGGCACGCGCTTCCTTGCCCAAACCCTGGCTTCGTTGCGGCACCCGCCCCAAGCTTTGATCACCGCCTCCGCCATCGGATTCTATGGGAACCGGGAAGGGGAGGCCCTGACCGAGGAAAGCGCGCCCGGTCAAGGATTCCTGGCCGAGGTCTGCCGGGCCTGGGAAGAGGCGGCCGAACCGGCCCGCAGGGCCGGCCTCCGGGTGGTGAACGTGCGCACCGGCATCGTCCTGACCCCCCGGGGCGGCGCCCTGGCCAAGATGTTGCTTCCTTTCCGCATGGGCGCGGGCGGAACCATCGGCACCGGCAAACAATGGATGAGTTGGATCTCCCTGGAGGACCTGGCCGGCTTGTTCCACTTCCTGCTCCACGCACGGGAGCTTTCCGGCCCCGTGAACGCCACGGCCCCCCATCCGGTCACCAACGCGGGGTTCACTGAAATCCTGGCCAAAGTTTTAAGTCGGCCGGCTTTTTTCCCCCTGCCGGCTTTTGCGGTGAAAGCCCTTTTGGGGGAGATGGGGGAAGCCCTTTTATTGGAAGGGCAAAAAGTGCTGCCCGCCAAACTCACCCAAGCCGGTTTTGAATTCCTGCACCCGGACCTGGAGTCGGCCCTCCGCTGGGAACTGGGCAGGTAAAGCGCTTATTCGACAGGATTTTTTCCCACCCCAAGCGGAAACCTTTTCCGGGACGTTTTTGTATTCATAGGCGTGCCTGTCCAACTTTTCGAATTTCATTTAAACGATAAAACGATTCCGGAAAATCGCCTCTCCGGCGCGCCCGACGCGAGGCCTTCGAACCGTGCCCTTTGAAAAGGGTGGTAAGCTTTCGAAAAGCGAAAACTGGAACGGGGAGCGTTTCATGCCGCTGACACGGAAATCAACCTTATTTTTCCTTTTGGCCTTTGCGCCGGCCGTCTCCGAAGCCGCGGGGATTTCCATCGGCGTCATCAGCAACGTGGCCAGTCCCACCGGGTTCAGTTACGCCTTATCCGGCACCACCACGGCCATCACCTCGGTGACCATTACCTCGGGAAGCCCGGTGACTTTTGACTCCACCAACACCGCCAACCATCCGCTTTACCTTTATAACAACGCCGGCGCCAGTTGCCTGGAGAACGGGGTCAATGCCGCCGGATTGGCCGTGACCTTGACGACGCCCGGGATTTACCCCTTCCATTGCGGAAACCATGCCACCGGTTGCAGCCCCAATG
>JAICXI010000014.1 GCA_025980505.1 bacterium
CGAATCCATTTATTCCACGGCCGTGGCCAAACGGTTCGTTTACGGAACCTGGTGGTTCGGCGGCTTCCTGGTGCTTTTGGCGGTCAACCTGCTGTGCTCGGCCCTCTCCCGTTTTCCCTGGAAAAAACACCAGACCGGTTTCGTCATCACCCACCTGGGCATCATCATGATCCTGGCCGGATCCCTGGTCACCCAGAAATGGGGCGTGGACGGCCAAATCCCCCTGAATGAGGGCGAGGAAGGCCACATCTTCCAGGAAGACAAGCCCGTCCTTTATTACCAGGTGGAAGACGGGGCCGTCGGCAAAATCCCTGCGTCCTTCCCCTTGCGGCAACCCAACCCGGACCACCCCTTGCTGGTGAACCTACCGGAAGGCGGACTGCTCATGGTGGACCAGTTCTACTTGAACGCCCAAAAGGAAGTGACCGGCCGGCCGGCCGCGCAGGGCGAAAAGAGTTACCCGGCCGTTCACCTGGACCTGCAGAGTTCCTTCGTGCATGAAAACCAGTGGCTGTTCCTGGGCCACCCGGATTACGGCCACCTGGACTTGGGCCCGGCTTCGGTCTTTTTCGAAAAGGAATCGGACTGGAAAAAGCGCCTGGCCAAGGGCGCCCGGGACGTGGCCGGGAACGCACTGGCGGTGTTGCAAGCTTCCGACGGCGGCCTCAAGTACCAAACCCGCTTCCGGGGGGAGTTCCAGCCCGCCCAGCGGCTGGACGTGGGCCAAAACTATTCGACGGGTTGGATGGACTTGCAGTTCAAGGTCGAGGAACGGATGCCCGCCGCCCTGCCGGAGGAAACCTACCAGCCCCAGCCCCTGCCCCACCAGCAGGACCCCCAATCGGCGCTGCATTACGAGGTCATCCATTACCCCGACAAGAAAACGGGGTGGCTGGGTTTCGAGAGCCAGGCCTCCTTCCCCGTCAACGGCAAAACCTTCACCCTGGCCTACGGTCCCCGGCAGATGGAATTGCCTTTTTCCCTGCGACTGGTTAAATTCACCGTTGGGTTCGACCCGGGCACGGAAAAACCCGCCGCCTACTCCAGCAAGGTTTTCTGCATCGATCCGCAAAAGGGAACGGAGATCCCGTCCACCATCAGCATGAACGAGCCGCTCCATTACCGGGGTTACACGGTGTACCAGGCCAGCTTTGAGGCCGAGCCGGGCGGCAAGTACATCTCGGTGTTTTCCGTGGGGCGGGACCCGGGCATCTGGTTAAAATACAGCGGGGCCATCGTCCTGGTGTTGGGGCTCATCTTCATGTTTTGGTTTAAAAATCCGGCTTGGAACAAGAGGGAATCGAATGCTTGAAAAATATCCAACACGAAGCCACGAAGGCGCGAAGGAAGGTTTTTTTATAAAAGGATCAACCCGGAGCGGGAAAGGAATATTTTCAAATTCGTTTTCCTTCGTGACGGGCCTTTTGGCTGCATGGCTCCGTGCCGGATTTTTCCTTTTGTTTCTGGGCTTTTCGCCGGGTCTCGCGCAGGGGTTGAACTTCAAGCCCCTTTCCCTCATCCCCATCCAGGACGGCGGCCGGGTGAAACCCCTGGATACATTCGCGCGTGAAAGCGTGCACCTCATCACGGGCCGGGAAAAGTTCCAAGGCCGGGAGTCCATGGACGTGCTGATGGACTGGCTGGTGCACCCCAACGACTGGAACACCAAAAACATCATCCTGGTGGAGAACCTGGATTTCCGGAAATTCCTCCAACTCCCCGAAGCCCAAAGCTACACGGACCCCAACCGTCTCCGGGAAAACGACGGGTTCATCGCTTATGCCAAGACCTGCTACGCCAAGCAGCAGAAAAAGATCGCTCTCAATCCCATGGAAAAGGAGGCCCTGGCGGTCTTCAACCGCTTGCAGCGTTATTACGACATCGAATCCGGCGACGCCCTGACCCTCATCCCCAT
Organism: bacterium; assembly: GCA_025980505.1. Classification (GTDB taxonomy): domain Bacteria; phylum Oederibacteriota; class Muellerivitia; order Muellerivitales; family Muellerivitaceae; genus JAICXI01. The sequence goes on from JAICXI010000014.1 coordinate 1,916, forward strand.
CAGCGACCCCAAGACCCTGAAGTGGGCCTCCTTGGGCGACCTGCAACGCGCCTACCGCGTGAACCCTTCGGGCATGCCGTTGGCGGCCAAGGCGGTCCTGGCCTCTTTCGCGGAACTGGCCAAGGGCTACGATAAGCGCCAGCCCGCGGAGTTCCTGGCCCAATCCCAAAGCCTGGCCGGCCTTTTAAGCCAGATCGGCGGGGCCACTTACGCGAAACCCTCCAAGATGTCGCTTGAAGTCCTCTACAACGCCCTTAAACCCTTCCGCTGGGCCTGGATCATCCATTTGACTGCCTTCCTTTTGATCGGACTTTCGTTCCTGTTGAACTCGCCCCGCTTGTTCAAACCGGGCTTTTTCGTCTTTATCGCCGGGATCCTCATGAGCGCCTACGGTTTCGTCCTGCGTTGCCTGATCGCGGGAAGGCCGCCGGTTTCCAACATGTACGAATCCCTCATTTGGGTCATCTTCGGCATGACGGTTTTTGCGCTCCTCTTCGAGCTGGCCTTCAAGAACCGCTATTTCGCCCTGTCGGGGTCGATCCTGGCGGTCATCGGCTTCGTGCTGGCGGACAACGTTCCCACCATCCTGGATCCTTCCATCCAGCCCATTGAGCCGGTCCTGCGCAGCAACTTCTGGCTGACCATCCACGTGCTCACCATCACCTTGAGCTACGCGGCCTTCCTGTTGTCCTTGGGGATAGGCCACGTGTGCCTCTGGAGCCTCTTCCGGCACCGGCAGGACAAGGACCGCCTGCAGCGGCAGACCAAACTGCTTTACCGGGTGGTGCAGGTGGGCGTGGTGCTGCTGGCGGCGGGGACCATCCTGGGCGGCGTCTGGGCCAATTACTCCTGGGGCCGTTTTTGGGGATGGGACCCCAAGGAAACCTGGGCCCTGATCGCGCTTTTAGGCTATGTGGCGGTGCTGCATGGCCGGTTGGCCGGATGGTTGAGGGAAGTGGGTTTCGTGATCGGAGTGGTATCGGCCTTTTTGGGCGTTTTGATGGCCTGGTACGGGGTGAATTTCATTCTGGGGGTCGGCCTGCACAGCTACGGTTTTTCCAAGGGCGGCCTACCCTACGTGATCGCTTTTGTGGCGTTTGAAATCATCCTGGTGACCGTCGTGGGATTGAAGGCCCGGACGAAAACCTCCCCGGCCCCCCGCCCGGTTTCACACCCTTAATTTTTCACATTTCGTACCTGGCCCGCCGGGGGGACACCGTCGTAAGACGGCCAAGGCACTCCCTTGACGGCGGCCGGACTATTCCAGCCTTTTCCAGGCTTTGCCCTCGCCGTAGGGGACGCCCATCTGGCGCAAAATGTCCAGTTCGGAAGGTTTCTGGATACCCTCCACGATCACCTCGGCCTCCAGGGATTCGGACATCTTCAGGAACCGCTTCATGGAACGGATCTTGGCGGGATCGGCCTCAATTCCCTCGAAAAATTTCTGGGACATCTTGATCACGTCCGGTTCCAAAAGCAGGAGGCTTTCCAGCGAGCTGTAACCGAAACCCACTTCGTCCAAGCCGATTTTCACGCCCCTTTTTTTAAGGGCTTGGATGGTCTCCGCCAGGTGGCTCGGGTCCCCATTGATGCGCTTTTCGCTGATTTCCACGCAGAAAAGGCCGCCGCCTGAAGTGAGGCATTCCAACAAGTCCTCCAGGGGGATATCCAACAAGGTGGAAGGGAAGACGTTCAAATGGAACCGCAGGCCGGAAGTCATGGAAGCCGAATACTCAACGCAGGTTTTCAAGGCCTGGTAGTCCATGAGGGACATGACGTTGGCCTGGAGGCAGAGCCGGAAGAAATCCTCCGGGTTCTCGAAGCCCGGCAGGTGGGTGCGGATTAAAAGTTCGTAGCCCGCCAGGTGGTTGTCGGTCAGGCGGTAGATGGGCTGGGGCTCCACGAAAAAACGGCCGAAGGCGGGATCCTTCTTCCATTGGCCCGAATCTCTGGAAAAGATCCGGTTTTCCCAGGAATAGGACGTCCGGTTCTTTCCGCCGGTCTTGCTTTGGGCCAGCACGAAATGCGCGTGGCTGGAAAGCTCGTCGATGGTCCCGGTGTTTTGGGGCACCAGCACCACGCCCACGCTCAAGGAGGCCCGGATGGATTGGGACGACCAAGTTACCGGCGAATCGCCCACCGCGTTGCGGATGGATTCGGCGTAAAACACCGCCTCGCCCGTCTGGGCTGCGGGCAAAAGCACCATGAACTCGTCGCCCCAAAGCCATCCGCCGCGGGCCTTGGACGGCAGGCAGGCCTTCAAGCGCTGGGACACTTCCTTGAGCACGGCGTCGCCCGCCATGCGGCCCAGGTTGTCCAGGATGGGCTTGAAATTGTCCAGGCCGATGATGAGGGCGAATAGGTTGGAGCCGTTGAAAAGGGGGGAGCGGACGGCCTCCAGCAGCTCTTTTTGCAGCCCCCGGCGGTTGAGGAGGCCCGTCAAGGGGTCTTGAAAGGCCAGCCATTCCAGGCGGTCCATGAGGTTCTTCTGGGATTGGTGGCGCTCAATGGCGTAGCGCAACGACCGCAACAGGGCCGTACGTTCCTTTTGCCCCTTCACCAGGTAATCCTGGGCCCCGAACTGGAGGGCTTTCTGGGCCAGTTCCTCGTCGTCCAGGCCGGTCAGCACCACGATGGGCACGTCGGAAGCCACGGAGGACATGCGGCTTAAGGTTTCCACGCCGTTTGAGTCCGGCAGGGAGAGATCCAGCATCACGGCGTCGAAATTACCCTCGGAAAAAGTCAGCAGCGCTTCCTTGAGGTAGGTCTCATGGACCATTTCAAAGTGGCCGGGCATCTCCTCTTCCAGGATCAGTTTGAGCAGCTTGGCGTCGGCGGGGTTGTCTTCCACCAGCAGGATTCTCAAAGTGTCCGTTGTGCTGATCATGGGCTTCCTCCCGGAAATCCAGGGGACCGGCGTTCCGTCCCGTGGGGTTCGTTTTATTTTTCAAACCGGTGAAAAAATAGGGGGTGGAACTAAATTTAGGTGGTTTATTCAGGGGAGGAACATCCGCAAGGCCTTCCCGCCCGTACTGGGCTTTTCATTGTAGGCCCCCGGCGAATGCCGGGCCAGGAACTTCCGCCGGTCCCGAGGAAAACGTTCGGGGTTACCGGCCTCCCTTTCCATTGAAATGCAAAAAAAATGACCCGAAACCTCCTTTTTTCAGTCCAACTTAAAACCTCTTTTAAAGCTACAAGGATTGGGCGGCTTAATCCGCCCGCTATTCACCGTTCAAAACCCCGGCCCTGGCAGGCTCCGGTTGGGCGGGGCCGAAGTCCAAGGCCAAAGGGTGGGCCCAACCGGCTGAATATCCTCTTTAAATAGTCCGGATCGGGTTGTCCGTCAGGAAAAGTTTCGCCAGTTTGTCCGGAGCCGAGGGGGGACTTAAAAACAGGCCCTGCGCGATATCACAATCATTTTTCTTCAAAAACTCCAGTTCCTCGGCGGTTTCCACTCCGGTTGCGGCCACGCCGATACCCAGGCTGTGGGCGGCCGTGATAATCATGTTGGCCAGGGAGGCTTCCATGGCGTTTTGGGTGATGCTGGCGATGAGATCCCGGTCAATCTTGATGTTGTTGACCGGGAAATCCCTCATTTCCTTCAAGGTGGCGAAACCCAGGCCGTAATGGTCCAGCGCGATGCGCACCCCCAGATGATGAAGGCCTTTCAAAAGGGGCAGAATGACGGTCTTTTCCTTGAGCACCATCCATCCCGGGATTTCGATTTCCAAGTGGCGGCTTTCCAGCCCGGTTTCCTGGAGGATCTTGGGGATCCGGTCCAAGAGGGTGGCGTTGCGGACTTGTTGGGCCGATACATTGACGGAAACCACCAGGTCCGGGTGGCCGCTGGCCTGCCAGACCTTGTTTTGGGAGGCCGCGGTTTGAAGGATGAGCTCGTCCAACCGGCCCAGGAGGCCCGTTTCCTCGGCCCACGGGATGAAGCGGCTGGGAAGCAAAAGGCCCTGCCGGGGATGCTGCCACCTCAAGAGCGCCTCGAACCCCGTGATCCGCCCGGTCTTGAGGCTGAACATGGGCTGGTAAAGGGTGAAAAACTCCCCGTTTTGGAGGGCCTGCTGGAAGTCCTGTTCCAGTTTGAGGGTGGCGATGGAATCAAACCGCATGACCTGGTCGAACACTTCGTAGCGGCCCTTGCCCAGGTTCTTGGCCCGGTACATGGCCGCGTCGGCGGCCTTCAGCAATTCTTCAGGGGTGGCGGGCCCGCAATTGGAAAAGGCGATTCCGATGCTGACGCCGGCCAAGGCCTCGTTGTCGCCGATCCGGAAGGGGGCCTGCACTTCCTTCAAGATGCGTTGGGCGATAAAAGTGGCCTCGGGTTCGTTCTTCAAGTCGTCCAGCAAGAGGGTGAACTCGTCGCCGCCCAGGCGGGCCACCAGGTCGCTGGGCCTTATGCAGGACCGCAGCCGTTCGGCGAATTCCGCCAGCAGGCGGTCTCCCGCCACGTGGCCCAGGCTGTCGTTGATGAACTTGAAACGGTCCATGTCCATGAAAAGCACGGCGAAAAGGTAGTGGGGGTTCCGCTTGTAGCGGGCGAAGGAACGTTCCAGGTTCTCCATGAAGAGGACCCGGTTGGGAAGCCGGGTCAGCGAGTCGTAGTGGGCCTGGTGGGCCAGGTTCTCCTCCAAGGCCTTGTGGTCGGTGATGTCGGTGAAGGAACCGGCCATCCGGAGGGGTTTTCCGGACCCGTCGAAAACCGCCATGCCGCGGCTGCGCACCCACCGGTAGGCTTTGTTCCGGTGTTCCAGGCGGTGCTCGTTGGAAAAATAAGGCGTCTGGCGGGCCAGGTAACGGGAAAGGTCGTAGCGCACCTGGGGAAGGTCCGACGGATGGACGCGCTTGAACCACTCCTCGGTGGAATCGCCGATCTCGGAGTCGTTGTACCCCAACATGAGCTTCCATCGAAGCGACAGGTAAAGGCGGTTGGCGTCGAAGTTCCATTCCCAAAGGCCGTCGTTGGACCCGATGGCCGCCAGTTCGTACCGTCCTTGTTCCTTCTGCACTTTCTTGAAGAGCCGTGCGCGCTCCATGGCATAGCGCACCGAGCGCAACAGCAGATCGCCCCGGAACTCGCCCTTGACCAGGTAGTCCTGGGCGCCCCCTTTCAAGGCCTCCACGGCCAGGTTTTCGTCCTTCGTGCCGGTGAGCACCACGATGGGGATGTCGGAGGCGGCCCGGTGGACTTGTTGGACGGTTTCCAGCCCTTGGGAGTCGGGCAGGGACAAATCCAACAGCACCGCGTCCGCCGAGTGGTACCGCAAATGATCCAGGCAAGAAGCCAGGTTTTGCGCGTGGGTAATGTTGGAAATTCCGGACCCCGAATAGAGGAGGGATTCCCGCAGGAACCGCACGTCGCCGGGGTTGTCCTCCACGAGGAGCAGGTCAAGGGGCTTTCCATAGTCCTGTGGGAAGGCGGGGGGGCGGGGAAAAATCCCGTCGGAATTCGGGGCCATGGCCATAAAGACCGCCTTTTTTCCGGGAATTCTTTGGATTCCCGAAACTAAAATCCTTTTGGGGGGCGCCCCTTCAAAAACCCTAGCTTTTGGTATGAGGGGGGCTTTTAAAAATTATAACTCTTTTTAGGTGTCCCCCGCAGGAGCTTTTGAAAACCGGTTTTTCCTTTCAAGAATTTCGTTTTTCATGAAAGCGTTCAACTGGACGGGGTTTAAGCGTTTTCGTGCCTGTTCCGGGGTTGAAGGGATTTTGAAACCGCCGGAAAAAATCCAAGCCTGGGCGGGGGAATCCCGTCAGTCGGCGCCCGGGAGCTGGACGAAATCCAGCCAAAAATCCTCGATCGTCCCGATGGCCGAGCTGTAAAGTTCCCAGTCGGCGGGTTTGGTCACGTAACAATTGGCGTGGGTGTCATAAGCGCGCCGGATGTCCTCCCCGCTGTTGGAACCGCTTAACACCACCACGGGGATATGTTTCAACCGGGAATCGTCCTTGATTTCCTTGAGCACCTCGTGCCCGTTGAGGCGGGGGAGGTTCAAATCCAGCAAAATGAGGTCGGGCAGGGGTGCCGTGGCATAAGGGCGCTCCCGGCGCAGGTACCGGAGGGCCTCGGCGCCGTCATTGACCACGCTCATGAGGCTGTTAAAGCGGCTTTTCTTGAAGGCTTCAATCGTCAAACGGACGTCGCCCGGGTCGTCCTCCACCAGCAGGATACGGATGGGCCTCGCTTTTGTTTCGCTCATTTTCCTAATTCCTTTCCGGCAGTGTGAAAAAAAAGGTGGAGCCTTCCCCCGGTTCGGATTCCACCCAGATCCTTCCGCCGTGCCGCTCCACGATCCTCTTGCAGATGGCCAGGCCCAGGCCCATGCCTTCGTATTCGGAACGCGCGTGCAACCGTTGGAAGATCACGAAGATCCGGTCGTAGTACTTGGAGTCGATGCCGATCCCGTTGTCCCGGCAGGCGAATACCCACTCCTTCCCTTTTCTCTCGGCGGAAAAGTGGATCTCGGGCGGATGGGGCCCCTTGAATTTCAGGGAATTGCCGAAGAGATTCTGGAGAAGTTGCCCCATTTGGAGGCCGTCCCCCATGACCCGGGGGAGGGGGCCGTGGGTCATCCGGGCGCGGGTCTCCTCGATTTTAACCCTCAGGTTGGACAAGGTGTCGTTGAAAACCTTCTGGAAATCGACGGGCTGGAAGGGCTTGCCCCGGCTTTCCACGCGCGCATATTCCAGGAGCCCGTTGATCAAAAGGTGCATGCGCTTGGCGCCATCCACGGCGAAGCCGATGAACTCATCGGCGTCCGCGTCCAGTTTCCCCCTATAACGTTCGGCCAGCAACTGGACGTAGTTGGAGACCATCCGGAGGGGCTCCTGCAGGTCGTGGGACGCCACGTTGGCGAACTGCTGCAACTCGGTGTTGGACCGCAGGAGTTCCTCCACGCGCTTGCGCTCGGTGATGTCCTGCGTGACCTTGGCGAACCCCCGGATCCCGCCCTTCTCATTCTTGAGCGGAGTGACGATCGTATTGGCCCAGAACCGCGAACCGTCCTTGCGGACGCGCCAGCCTTCCTCCTCCATCCGTCCCTGCTCCGCCGCGGCCTTCAACAGTTCCTCCGGGTGATGCCGTTCCACATCCTCCGGAACGTAAAAACAAGAGAGTGGGCGGCCCACGATTTCCACCGCGTTGTAGCCGATGATCCTTTGGGCGCCTTCGTTCCAGGTGACCACCCGTCCGTCGGGATCCAGGAGGAAAATGGCATAGTCCTTGATGTTTTCCACCAGGAGGCGGAAACGCTCCTCGCTTTCCCGCAGGGTCTTGATGAACTGCTTGTGCTGCGTGACGTCCCGCAGCGTGGTGACGCGGGCGGTGCGGCCGTGGTAGGGGACGGTTTTTCCCGTCACTTCCATGGGGAAGGTGGAGCCGTCTTTCCGCAAACCCAGTATTTCGTAGGTCTTCTCGTATCCCGTGCTGATCTTTTGGGCGGCCCATGGCCGGTCCCCATGGGCCACGAAATCCACCGAGTTTTTGCCGATGACCTCCTTCCATTCATAACCGAACATGCGGGCGAAAGTGAGGTTGGCGTTCAATATCCTCCCCTCCTCCGAAACCAGGACGCCTTCCTGGGTGGCTTCGGCCAACTGGCGGAAACGCTCTTCGCTTTCCAAGGCGGATAAAAAGGCGGCTTCCCGGTCGGTGATGTCCCGCGAATTGACGATCACTCCCTGGACGGCCGGCTCCTGCAGCATGTTTTTCCCGATGGATTCCAGTTCGCGCCAATTTCCATTCTTGTGGCGGAAACGGAACCGCACGGATTGGGGCCGGCCGGGGTCGGATAGAGCGGTTTTGAACCTCTCCTGGACCTGCGCCACGTCGTCCGCGTGGATGAGGGAGAAGGCGTTGACGCCCACCAATTCGGTGGGGTGATATCCCAGGGCGGGCAAGATGCTGGGGCTCTCGAAGAGAATGGTGCCCTGGGCGTCCAGGATGGTCACGATATCCTGGGCGTTCTCGATCATGGCGCGGAAATGCTTTTCGCTGTTTAAAAGGGCCTCTTCGGCCTTTTGAATCCTCGCCAGGTTTTGCTCGGCCAGGTTTCTTTCCGAAACCGCGGCGGCCAGTGCCAGGGATGTGACCGCGCAGACGGCCATATAGGCCTGCAGCAACAAGAGGGACTCATTGGTGGGGAAACCGTTGAAAGGGCCGTCGCCGCGCAGGGTTGCCCAAATGGCGAGGGCGGAAAGGAGGAGGGAAGCCGTAGCGGTTTCCCGCGGTCCGAACCGGCAGGCGATCCAAATAAGGGGGGGGATGCACAGGAAAGGCAGGGGCAGGCCTTGGGCCCCCCAGGGAAGCCATTGGGTGAAGACCGCCAGGCCCGTCAAGGCGAGGACCCAAAAGGGAAGCAGGGTTTCGGCCGCCCTTTTCCATGAAAATTCAGGCTGGGAGGCCCATAAAAGGAGCGGGGGAGCCACCATCAGGGCCCCCGCCATGTCGCCCATCCACCAGGTCAGCCAAATGGCGCCGTAAGAGGTCCAGGGGGCGAATCCGAGGAGGGAAAGGCTGGTGACGCCGATGAAGGCGCTGGCCGTCGTGCCGAGGATGCCGGCGAAAAAAACGAACTTGAACACGCCTTGCGCGCGCTCCAAGGCCCGCCAGCCGCCGGCGAAACGGTCGACGAGGTAGGCCCCCAGCAGGCCTTCCAGCGTGTTCCCCGCGGCGATGCAAAGGGACGTGGCGCCGTTTCCGGCCGTGGTGAGATTGGCCAGGAAAGCGCCGAGGAAGACCGCGGGCCAGAGCCGGTAACCCAGGAGGAGGAATGCCGCCAGGGCGATCCCGGTGGGCGGCCAAACGGCCGTGGCGCTGGCGTGCACGAAGGCCAGCTTGAGGCCCAGTTTGGCCGAAGCGAAATAAACGGCGAAAAGAAGGAGCGCCCTCAGCGGGTTTCGGGTGCGTGGGTGTCCGAAAGGCGCATCCATGGGTGCTCCTGGAGGCGGGTTTACGGCGCTTGCGTCCAAACGAAGGAAACAAGGTCGTTTTTAATTAGTACTAATTATAACTGAAGTGCCGCGGCCGATCTAAAAAAGGAAACGGTTAAAAACCGTATAACTTCCCGAATTTTCCGCCCAAGTAGGCCAGGAAATAATCCGGGGACAAATCCTTGCCCGTGGCCAGCCGGCACAAGGCGTCGGCCCGGTAGCGTTGGCCGTGGACGTGTATTTTTTCATTCAACCATTTTTTGAGGGGCCGGAAATCGCCTTTTTCAAAAAGCCCTTCCAGGTCTCCCAGTTCCCGGCGGGCGGCGTCGAAGAATTGGGCCGAATAAAGGTTTCCCAAGGTGTAAGTGGGGAAATAACCGAAGCTTCCGTGGCTCCAATGGACGTCCTGCAGGCAGCCCATGGCGTCGCTGGGGGGCGTCAAACCCAGGTATTGCTTCATGACGGCGTTCCAGGCCGCCGGGATGTCGGCGGTGGACAGGTTCCCGCCGATCAAGGCGGTCTCGATGTCGTAACGCAGGCAGACATGGAGGTTGTAGGTCACCTCGTCCGACTCGGTGCGGATATAGGAAGGCGCCGAGTGATTGACGGCGAAATGGAAGTCCTCCAGCGAAACGTCGTCGAACAGGCCCGGGAAGGCTTTTTTCAACTCCGGGAAGAAAAACTTCCAAAAAGCCAGGCTTCGGCCCACCAGGTTCTCCCAAAGGCGGGACTGGGACTCGTGGATGCCCAGGGAGACCGCCGAGGCGCGGGGCGTGCCGTAATGGCCGCCGGTGGGGAGGTTCTGGTCGTAAATGCCGTGGCCGGACTCGTGCAGGGTGCTGAAAAAGGAGTTCTCGAAATTCGTTTCCTCGAAACGCGTGGTGATGCGGGTGTCGGCCGGGCCCAAGCCGGTGGTGAAGGGGTGGGCTGAAACGTCGATGCGGCCCCTGGTGAAGTCGAAACCGATGGC
>JAICXI010000194.1 GCA_025980505.1 bacterium
ACGGCTTGGGCAACGATTATCTCGTCATGGACCCGGCCGCCCTTTCCTTTGAGCTGACCCCCCAAGCCATCCTACGGATTTGCAACCGCAACACGGGCGTGGGTTCGGACGGCATCCTGGCCCTGGAGAAGCCGCAAGGCGCCCTGGCCCGGCTGCGCATCTACAATCCCGACGGCAGCGAGGCCGAGAAAAGCGGGAACGGCCTGCGGATCTTCTGCAAGTTCCTCTTCGAGCACGGCTATACCGAAAAGTCCTTCTTCGAGATCGAGACCGCGGGCGGCACGGTCCAGGCCCAATTGCACCTGGTTGTGGGAAAGGCCGCGGCGGTCACCGTGGACATGGGCAAAGCTTCCTTCGACGCGGCAGTCATCCCGGTTTCCGGTTTCCAGGGAGAAGTGGTGGAAAAATCCATCCGGTTGGACGGTTTGGACCGGGAATTAAAGGTCACCTGCGTTTCGGTGGGCAATCCCCATTGCGTGGTGTTTTTTGACGACCTTCAGGCGGCGGAGGAGGAAATCCGCAAGCTGGGCCCCCTTTTGGAACACCATCCCCGCTTCCCCAACCGCAGCAACGTACAGTTCGCCAAGGTGGAAAATAACCGCGAGGTCTCCCTGCGCATCTGGGAAAGGGGGGCGGGCTATACCCTGGCCTCCGGTTCCTCCTCCTGCGCGGTGGCGGCGGCCTGCGTGAAGACCGGCCGCACGGGCCGGGACCTGACCCTGCACATGCCGGGAGGCGACCTTTCCTTGAAAGTCGGTGAAAACTTCGACTTAACCATGCGGGGCCCGGTGGAGGAGATCTGCCTGGGCACCGTTACCGGGGAATTGCTCCAATTCCTTGAAAAAACAGCCCCTCCAAAATAAGGCCGGAATGCCCGTCCTTGCCGTACCGCTCCGCCGAGCAAGGGATTAAAATCAACGGCGGGGGGTCGCAGCTTCGGCGGAGGCCCGCTATCCCGGTTCAAACAAAGGCTGCGATGAAACCACGGAAACCACAATCCCAAGGAGCGAAAGGTTTCCTCAAAACGGAAGGCTGGGCGCTGGCGGCCCTCCTTCTTTCCTTCGTTCTTTTCTTCCACCAGTGGTCCCACCCCTTCTCCCGCATTTTCCTGTCCCTGGACCTGACCGTCCTTTACGACCCCCTTTACGTCTGGGTCCACCGGCACCTCGCCACGGGCCGCCTGCCCCTGATCTGCGACTTGGCCCTGCACGGCGCCCCCCTTGCCGCCCTTTCCATGGCCGGTATCCTGTCGCCCGCCCTTTGGCTTTTCCATTCCTTTTCCAACTTCCCCCTCCTTTTCAACCTGATTTTTTTGGCGCCCCAGGCCCTTTACCTCTTTGGCGCTTATTTTCTCGGGCGGGGCCTGCGGTTTTCGCCTTCCGCCGCCCTCTTACTGGCCTTCCTGTGGTCCTATAACGGGCACCAGATGGCCCAATTGGATCATTTAAACGTGGCCTGGGCCCACGCCTTTTTCCCCTGGGCCTTCCTGGCCCTGCGGACCCACTTGCGGACCGGCAGGGGTTTTTGGCTTCTCCTGGCGTCGCTCTTCCTGGGCTTAAACCTTCTTTCCGGCCATCCCCAGGTCTTCTTTTTGGAATGCCTTTTCTTCCTGTTCTGGGGCCTTTTCTCCCGGGCTTACGATTTCCGCCGCCAAACCGGGGCCGTGGCCGGCATGGTCCTGGGCTCGGCCTGGGTGTCTTCCCCCCTGATCCTCTTCACGGCCGAATGCCTGCGGGGCGATTCCAACCTCGCTTGGAGCGCGGTCGACCGCTTTTACCATTCCTGGACGCCCTTGAATTTTGCCACCCTGGTCTTCCCCTGGTTTTTCGGCCATGTCCAATATGACCGGGCCGGGGGGGATTATTGGTGGCGGTACCAGTTTGTGGAAATGCAGGTGGCCTTTTCCGTGGCCGGCCTTTTCTTCATTCTTTTGTTCTTCACCCAAAAAAGGCCCGACCGGCGGTGGATTTTACCGGCCACCCTCTTCGCGCTCGCCATGGCTTTGGGGAAGTTCTTTTTCGTCTATCCCCTGGTCCAAACCCTTCCCTTCTTTTCCTTTTTCCGGGACCCCGCCCGCTACTGGTTCCTGGCCACCTGGGCCTTGGGGCTGGGCGCCGCAACCGCTTGGGACGACTGGTTCAAGAAAGGCTTCCCGGCGGGGCAAGGCCGAAGGCTGGCCCTGGGCTTGGCGGGGCTGGGCTTGGGTATCCTGTTGTTGGGCGGGTTCTTCCTTGGACCGGGGCGCCCCCTCCTGGAAAAATCCGCCGCCTGGCTCCTCCATTTTTTCCTCGGGGGCGATTCCCTCCCCGGCCGGCCCTTGTCCGCCTATCTGGAAAGGCTCCCGGAAAAGCTGGGGGCCTTGGCGTCCAACCTGAACCCGCTGCGCCCCCGGGTTTTCCTGCCCCTCCTTTTCCTTTCGGGTTTGACGGCGGCGGTCTTCAACCGCAAAAGATGGAACCTCTCCTTCCAAAAAACATTTCTCCTGGCCCTGGTGGTGGCCGACCTTTACGCTTTCCGCATGCCCCTAGGGGGCGCTTTTTACAATCCCGCCGACATTCCCGCCCCCCGAACGCCCGCGCCCCAAAACCGTTCACTGACTCTTCTTTACCAAAACGTCTCGCCTCTCCCCGCCCAATACGGCGAAATGGCCTATCCCAACATGAACCTTGTGTCCGGACGGCCCAACCTGGTCTTCGACGCCAACCCCACCCTGGGCCGCTACGCGGACCTCTGGGCGAAGTTGGGATGGTTCTCCTGGGTCTACAAGGACCGGGACCCCCTGGGCTTCACCCGCCAAGTGGATCTCCTGCGGAGCCTGGGCGTGGATCAAATCGTCTCGGACATGCCGTTGGGGCTCCGGGCGCCTTTTCAAACCGTCCAAAACCGCTACCCTTACGTTTATTCCCTTCCCGGGGTTTATCCCAGGGCTTACCTGGGCTCCGGAGGCGGGGAGTCCTTCCAACCGCCGGGCCGCCTTTCCCCCGCCCCCGCCGTCCTGGGGTGGGAGGAAACCCGCCTGGACCTTTTGGCTCAAACCAGCCGGCCCCGGTACCTCTTCCTCCAGAAAACCTTCCTCCCGGGTTGGAAGGCTTTCGTCGACGGCAAGGAAACCCCGACCTTCCGTTGCCACGGGGTCTTGACCTGCCTGGCCTTGCCCCAAGGCAAGTGCCGCGTGGAATTGAGGTTCGAGCCGACGGGTCTTCGCCTGGGTTTTTTCCTTTTTTTCCTCTTCGGGGCGTGTTTTGCCGGTTTCTTTTTGCGCCTCCTGCTTGCTTGAGTCTCCCCAAAGCCACTACAATGCCCTCCTTGCAATTCATCCAAGGAGGGTCCCATGCCGCTTCAAGAAGGAAGCCCCGCGCCTGATTTCACCTTGAAGGCCACCGATGGCAGCACGGTTCAATTGTCCCAGTTCAAGGGCAAGAAAAGCGTGGTGCTTTACTTTTACCCCAAGGACGACACCCCGGGATGCACCAAGGAGGCCTGCAGCTTCCGCGACGACATCTCCCGGATCACGGCGAAAAACGCGGTGGTCTTGGGCGTCTCGGTCGACGACTTGGCCAGCCACAAGGCTTTCACCTCCAAGTACAGCCTGAATTTCCCCCTTTTGTCAGACCCCGAAGGCAGGGTCTCCAAGGCCTACGACGCTTTCCGCCCCGAAAAGGGCAATAGCGCGCGGGTCACCGCCGTCATCGACCCGGAGGGGAAAATCAAGAAGTATTTCCCCCAAGTAAACCCCGAAGGCCATAGCCAGGAAGTCCTTCAGTACCTTTAGCCTCCAGGGGCCGCGTCTTGCCCCGCGGGGCGCGGAAACCGGGCGGCTCCATGCCTCTGTCGCGGAATGATTTTCATTTCTGGAACGAAAGGGATGCCATGAAAAACAAGCTCAAGCACCGCTCCTGGATCATGACCGAGGGGGACAAGCGGGCCCCCAACCGGGCCATGCTGCGCGCCGTCGGTTTCAAGGACGAGGACTTCGAGAAGCCCATCATCGGCATCGCCTCGGCTTGGAGCGACCTGACGCCCTGCAACATGCACTTGGACGAGCTGGCCGAAAGGGTCAAGCAGGGGGTGGACGCCGCCCAAGGCATGAGCCAAACCTTCGGGATCATCACCGTGTCCGACGGAATCGCCATGGGCCACGAGGGCATGAAGTTCTCCCTGGTTTCCCGCGAAGTGATCGCCGATTCGGTGGAAGTGGTTTCCTCCGCCGAGCGTTTTGACGGCTTGGTGGCCATCGGCGGCTGCGACAAGAACATGCCCGGAGCCCTGATGGGCATCGGCCGCCTCAACATCCCGGCGGTTTTCATTTACGGCGGCACCATCCTGCCCGGCAAGTACGAGGGCAAGGACATCGACATCGTTTCCGTGTTCGAGGCCGTGGGCCAGTACAGCGCCGGCAAGATCAGCAAGGAAAAGCTCAAGGCCATCGAATGCAATGCCTGCCCCACCGCGGGTTCCTGCGGCGGCATGTACACGGCCAACACCATGGCTTCCGCCATTGAAGCCATGGGCATGGCCCTGCCGCACGATTCCTGCCAACCCGCCGTGGGCGAACCCAAGCGCCTTTTATGCGACAGGGCCGGGGCCGCCGTGGTGGACCTCATCAAGAAAAACATCCGCCCCCGGGACAT
>JAICXI010000191.1 GCA_025980505.1 bacterium
ACCAGGTCCTACATCAAGGTTTGGGACGGCCTCTACCTGCAAGCCACCACCCAATCCGCGGAGAACGGCGTGGCGGCCTATCAATTCGCCTTTTCCTCGGATGAAGCGGGCCAGGACCCCTTGAAGGCGGAGGAATCCGGGGACGATCCCAGCCTGGGGGAAGTCGCCGCTTCGGATTTCCGGACCGACGACAACTTCGACGTCCGCCCCCTCCATCCGGGCCCCGGGACCCCGCAGGACCGGGGGGTCTTCCGGGTCATCCATTACCCCGGTTTTGACGCCGATATCCGGGTCCTGGAATTCGGCATCGGCGATGCCCATCTGCAGAAGAAGCCTTTTTTCAAATCCCTTGCCTGCCTTGTCACGGTCCAGGAAAAAGAATCCAAGGGCCGTTCCAAGAAATAAGCCTTTCCAAACCTGGAAACCCCTCCGGCCTTTGCCACTGGCAAAGGCCGTTTTCATTTACGGCCTTTCTCGGGTCGGTTCGAGGGGCCATACCCTCAAGTCCGGGTTCATCCTTCAGTGAAGGCAACGCTTCGCCTGTTCCATGACACAACCGCCGCAGGGCCCGGAAACCAGGCCCGACAGGTAGGTGGACCATGAAAAAACCCCGGTCACCAGGATGGCGCCGGCGGCTGCGTCTTTCCGCCTGTCTTCGCCGCAGGCCTGGACACATTGGGAGGAAAAGGCTTGGTCCATGCAGGCCCAAAAGGGGCCGGTGGGCGCCAGCCGGAAGTTCCCCTCGGTGCCTTCCACGGCGTATTCACGGGTGCTTTGGGGGTCGCGGTTCACGGCGATGACGAGGGCGCGGTAGGTATGGTCGCCATCCGAAACGTAAAATAGAGCCCCCGCGTCCGGCGACCTTATGTTATCCAAGTCGAAAACCCGCCAGGTGAAGGTGGCACTTTGTCCGCCGTTATTAAAGACGGCCCTCCGGCTCCAAGTTGGGTTCCACCAGCGGAAGGTGGGGGTATAGCCCATCAGTTCGGCCGCGGCGGCCAGCGCTTTCCACGCCTTATCCTGCGATTCCAAGGTGGAGAAGGTGGCTTGGACGCCGTCCGTGGGCAAAGCCGTCAAGGAGGCGTTGGCGGTGGCTTGGGCCCAGGCCGGCCCGGGGAAAGCGGCCCCCCAAACCACCGGGACCACGCATGCCAGACTTTTGAAAAAACCGATTCCATCCATTGCGAACCCCCTTCCCGGGGACTTACCCGTTCTTTCGCCCAAGCCGGGCTTGGCTTCCGTTTTCGGCTAGGCTGTGCAGGCCGGGGCCTGTTCCACGGCGCAAATACCCCAATCGGAAGCCGGACAGTAAGTAGGCCGGCCAGGAAAAACCGCCGAACGGAAGGGCCGCGGTTGGGGAGCATCCCAGGCGCCGCCGCAGGCGGTCGGCAAGGCCTTCTGCAGGCGGATCCAAAAACCGCGGTGAGTCACGCAATGGAATTGTTCCGCATTCCATCCTCCCCTTCCCAAATTCAGCCGATAGGGAACCGGAATCATTCAACACCCGTAAAATCTTGGAAAGCAATAGGCACAGCTGGCCGGTTTTTTTAAAAACCGGAAAACAATTTCCAATGGAACGGGAGGCTGCTTTAGGCATCCTTTTTCCGGCTCCGCCTCCCCGGGGGAAAGCGAAAGGACCCCGGCTTTTCCAGGCGCCCGGCCCCTCGGACCTGAAAAGTCGGTGGAAGGACCGGAAAATGAACTATTCCCTCCGCCAGGCGTTCGGGTAGGATTCATTTAGACACTGCACAAAACTCAACCCCGGAGGCACGAAGACACAGCTGAAACCTGAAAAATCAGGGAGCATGTATTTAAGGGTCTGTAACAAATTCCGGTTTTCAATCTTATCTTCCCCTCCCTTGACGGATTCGACAAAGCTCACCGTTCGGAGAGAAGGCTGGGGGGAGGATGGAATTTGCTTAGCGACCCCCCACCCTACCCTCCCCCGCAGGGGGCGAGGGTTTGGGGTGGTTTAGTTGAAAGCTCTCAAGCTGTGTCTCTGGGCCAATAGGGTCCTTGTTACCGTCCCTCTGTGGGACCTCAAGCCCCGCCGGGAATCGGAAAGGAAGTCGGCAACCATGTTGAAACGGAAACTCGGAAACTCGGACATGCAAATCACGCCCATCGGCGTCGGCACTTGGGCCATCGGCGGGCCCGACGGCAACTACAACTGGGGCCCGCAGGACGACCGCGATTCGGTGGAAGCCATCCGGAAGGCCCTGGACCTGGGCGTGAACTGGATCGACACCGCGCCCGCCTACGGCCGGGGGCATTCCGAGGAAGTGGTGGGACAGGCCCTCCAAGGCCTGTCGCCGAAACCTTACGTCTTCACCAAGTGTTCGCTGGCCTGGGGCGCCGACCGCGTCATCCATAACTCGCTCAAGGCCGATTCCCTGCGCAAGGAATGCGAGGACAGCCTGCGGCGGCTCAAGGTGGAAGCGCTGGACCTCTGGCAGATCCATTGGCCCAATCCCGACCCGGACATCGAGGAAGGCTGGGCCGAGATGGCCCGGCTCCAAAAGGCCGGCAAGGTGCGTTGGATCGGCGTCTCCAATTTCTCGGTGGAACAAATGGGGCGGGCCCGGGCCCTGGCGCCCGTCACGTCCCTGCAACCGCCCTATTCGGCCGTCCGCCCGGACATCGAAACCGAAATCCTCCCCTTTTGCGGCCGGGAAAACATCGGCGTGATCGTGTACTCGCCCATGCAAGCCGGGCTTTTAAGCGGGAAAATGAGCCGGGAGCGTATCGGAGCCCTCGCTTCCGGGGACTGGCGGCGCAACAACGACCAGTTCCAGGAACCCCGCCTCACCCGAAACCTTACCCTCCAGGAACTTTTCACCCAGATCGGTACCCGGCACGGCCATTCGGCCGGAGTGGCGGCCGTTGCCTGGACGCTGCGCCGTCCCGAAGTCACCGGCGCCATCGTGGGGGTGCGCACACCCGCCCAAGTGGAAGGCCTGGCCGCCGCCGGCGATTTCCGCCTTTCCAAGGCGGAAGAACGTGAAATCGGGTCTTTCCTTTCGGCCTAGGCCGGGAAAAAGGCCGGACCCCCGGCGCGGCTTCACGTTTCCGGGGTTTTGCCGTTAGGAAAAGCGTATGCCTTGCCGGGGCCGCCGTCCCATTCCAATTTTCCTTTCCGTCCTGACCCTCGTTTGCCTCGGGGGCGGGGCCGTCGCGCCCTTGTGTGCCGCCATCACCAGCCGGGGAACCGAGTTCTGGCTGGCCTTCCCGCAAGGCAACGGCGGTTCATCCAGCCCCGCTTCCCTCTTCCTGACCGTCACCAGCGACACGGATAACTCGGGCCAGGTCCAGGTGCCGGGCCTGGGGTTTTCCGCTCCCTTCACCGTGGCCGCCGGGGCTTCCACCCAGGTGGCCGTCCCCAATACGGCGGAAGTGAAGGCCGCGGACGGCATCGCCTCCCTCGGCATCCACGTAACGGCCGCGAACCAGGTTTCGGTTTACGGCTTGAACAACGTGCAATACGCTTCCGACGGCTACCTGGGGCTTCCCGTGGAGGCCCTGGGCACCGCCTACATGGTCGTTTCCTACAAGGACGGGACTTACCAGGGCCAGCAGCTCGTCAGCAGCGAGTTCACCGTGGCGGCCACCCAGGACTGCACCCACTTGACCGTCACGCCGCGCATCACGGTGGGAAGCCATCCGGCCGGGACGCCCTACGCCGTTACCTTGAACCAAGGGGACGTCTACCAGTTGCAGGACGCCAACCCGCCCGACGACCTGACCGGAACCCAAGTGGCCTCCGACAAGCCCGTGGCCTTGTTCGGGGCCCACCAGTGCGATTTCGTACCGGCGGGCGTTCCTTCCTGCAACCACCTGGTCGAACAACTTTGGCCCATCCCCTGGTGGGGTACTTCCTTCCTCACCCTGCCGTTGGCCACCCGCGGCGGCGGCGACACCCTCCGGTTCCTGGCTTCCTCGAACGCCACCACCGTCACGGTCAACGGCTCGCCGCTCTCGCCGCTCCAGCAAGGATGGGCGGTGGACGCCAACGAGTCCGTCCCCCTTTACATCACCTCCAACCACCCCATTTACGTCATCCAGTTTTCCGACGGCGGGCTCCAGGACAATCCGGGGCCCGATTACAACGCCGACCCATCCATGATCTCCATCCCGCCCATCGCCGGATTCGACACCACTTACACGGTCGGAGTCCCGGTGGCGCCCGTGACCGCCTTCACCGGCCATTACGAAAACATCCTGTTGTCCGGCAGCGGGACCGTGACCTTCGACGGCGCCCCCCTGCCTTCCGCTTATTTCACCGCCATCTCAGGCGCCTACAAGGGTGCCCAGATTTCGGTCTCGGCGGAAGTCCATCACTTGTCTTCCAACATTCCCTTTGGGGTGATCGCTTACGGCTACGGCAACGCGGACGCCTATGGCTACCCCGGAGGCATTTTCCTCAGTTCCAATACACCCCCGCCCACCTCCACTCCCGGCGGCGCCTGTACCTCACCCACGCCTACGGCGACGGCCACTCCCACTCTCACGCCCACTTGGACCCCCACTTCCACCGCGACCTCGACCCCCACGCCCAGCCCAACCTTTACCCCGACGGCCACCCCAACCCCCACGGCCACGAACACGCCGACTCCCTCGGCCACGGCGACCTCCACCGGCACCCCTTCTTGGACGCCCACGCC
>JAICXI010000200.1 GCA_025980505.1 bacterium
GCATCATAGGCGGACTGACTCAAGGGGACGGATCATGATCAATCTCTCGTGGAAGGCTTTACTCCTGTTCGGACTGGCGGCGCCGGCTTTCGCGGGCGGGCCTTTCCTGCCGCCGGGATCGCAGCGGGTCAAGGGAGACGGCTTTTCTTTTTACATCACCGCGCCCCTAGGCTGGGTCCTGGACCTGGAGGCGGGTAAATCGCTGGAATCGGACGCGGTGCTTTATCCCAAAGGCACCCGTTACGGCGATGCGCCCTCGGTCCTTTACGCCACCGCCCAGGAGCGGGGCAAGGGCAAAGACCTGGCGGAGATAATCCAGCTGGACTTCAACGGGACGAAATCCCAAAACCCCCGCCTGTCCATGGAAAAGGGTCCCACCCTTTATTCCCTGCTGCAAAAACCGGCACAAGTGCGTTTCTACAACGGCTTCAAGGACGGGCATTGGGAGGCGGTCGCCTACCTGGAGGAGGAGGAAGTCCTCATGACCTTCGTCCTGTCTTCCTCGGACGAGAAAATATTCCACGAGGACCTTCCCGCCCTCCAAGTCTTGGTGGCTTCTTATGTATTTATGTCCGAGGAAGACCAGGGGCCAGCCCTGGGGGTGGAGCCGCAAAACCGTTTTTTTTCTTGGAAAAAATAACCCTCCCTTGATTCAACGTTAAAAAATTCATAGTCTAAAGGGGTGCAGGTCCTACCTGGTTTTCCCCCGCAAAGTGGGTTTTTCCCTATCTTTTCCGGTGTTTTCCTGTATGATGGCACCGTCTTTGGGCCACTTGTCCAAAGATGATTAAAATTTTTATTAGTAGAAAGGTTGTTGCAGCATGGCACAAGGTACCGTGAAGTGGTTTAAGAACGAGAAGGGTTTTGGTTTCATTTCCCAAGACGGAGGCGAGGACGTATTCGTCCACTTCTCCGCGATTCAGTCGGATGGATTCAAGTCCCTGAACGAAGGCGACCGGGTGGAGTTTGATGTCACCCAGGGCCAGAAGGGTCTGAAGGCGGAAAACGTCCGCAAGATCTAGGTAGCTCGGTTCTTAAGAATCACTTAAAGCCTCCGGGGTTTTCCCCGGGGGCTTTTTCATTTCACGTCCCCGCGCTTTCCAAAGCCCGCGGAAAACCGCCCCCCCTTTTTCGAAGCCGCACCCGGCGCTTTCACCCGCTTTTTAGAACTTTTTCCTTCCACCTTCCCCTCAAATCCGTATAGTGTCCCCGGTTTTAAGCCGTCCATTTCTTTCGTTCAGGGGAGCTGAATGAAACCTTTCATTAAAATCGTTACCGGTTGTGCCGCCGTCCTTGCCGTGGCCTGCGCCGTTGGTTACGCCTATTTGAACGCCGCCTTTCCCAAGGTCGAACCGGCCGGAAACATCCGAATCGAAGCCACTCCCCAAAGGCTGGCACGGGGGCAATACCTGGTCCGCCACGTCACCGGCTGTCTCGGCTGCCATTCGGACCGGGACTGGGGCTGCTTTTCCGGCCCGATCAAGGAGGACACCCTGGGGAAGGGCGGATTCCACCTGGACAAGAAACTGATGGGCCTGCCCGGGGACTTTTACGCCAAGAACATCACCCCCTACCACCTTAAGGATTGGACCGACGGCGAGATCGTGCGGGCGCTTCGGTCGGGCGTGAACAAGCGGGGAGAGGCCCTTTTCCCCATCATGCCTTACGATGATTTCTCCGGCCTGGCCCAGGAGGACCTTTATTCCATCGTGGCTTATCTCCGGACCCTGAAACCCATCGCCTTTGACCCTCACGCGCGCCGCCTGGATTTCCCGGTCAACCTCATCGTCAAAACCATCCCCCAAAATCCCGGTCCCTTTCCGCCCGCCCCCGACCGAAAAAAAACGCTGGAATACGGCCGCTACATGGTCAACGCCACCGGCTGCATGCATTGCCATACGCCCCTGGACGGGCAGGGCCGGCCCCTGCCGGGGATGGAAGCCGCCGGCGGGCTGGAATTCCACTGGCCCGACGGCTCCACGGTGCGGTCGGTCAACATCACGCCGGACAAGGAGACGGGCATCGGCGATTGGTCCAAGGATTATTTCGTCAAGCGTTTCAAGCTGGGTCAAAAGATGGCCCAGTCCCACACGCCGGTCAAGCCGGGCGGGTTCAACACGCCCATGCCTTGGCAGGAATACGGGGGCATGACCGGCGGGGACCTGGCCGCCATTTACGCTTACCTGCACAACCAAGTCAAACCCGTCCGGCACCAGGTTGAAAAGTTCACGCCGCCAGCCTCCCAAACCGCCTTCGCGCAATAACCCCCAAAAGAAAAGGCCTTTGCCTCCCCCCCTGGAACTCCATTTCACCCCAGGATCCGATCCCTTATTCCTTGGTTGCTTCGTCCTTGGATGCCTACCAGTCCCCGCACTTGGCCTGGGTTCGTCGGTAGCTGGCGGGGGTGTCGATCTTGGCGTTTTCCCGGATATCCTCCCGCTTGAAGCGCTCGTACAGCGGCTCCACGATACGGCTCAGCCGCCGCTCGATCACGGCCTTTCCCTCTTCCAGGGAGGAAACCCGCAAGGGATGGGCCTTCGTGGGGAGGGTACGGTCCCGCTTCAGGGCCCGCTCCAAAAGCGCCTTGTATTTCCGGAAAGCCCGATCGTTGATGGCCACATGGGTGTTTTCATGGGCCAGGATGGCGTTGTAGGGACAGGTCCCCCGGGCATATTGGCTGGAAACGTAAACGTCCATCCGGGTGATGGAAAAGTCCACGCGCAGGGACCGGGCCCAAACCCGGAGCGGCCGGCCGGGCCCTTCGCCCTCCCCTTCCACCTCGTATTGGTGCGACAACTCGTGCTCGAAACGGGTGAGGCCGGGCTCGTGGGAGGCGCGGCTGGGGACGCGGATCCGGCTCATGGCTTCGATCTGGGCCGTGCTGTAACCGTGATAATAGGTCGGCCGGACCAGGGTACCGGTGACCTGCAGGGGCACGGCCCCGGCGGGCCCGCAAAGTCCAGCCAGAGCGGGGAAAAGCAACGCCAGTCCCGCCGGCTTGAACCATTTGAAAGGGGGCCCGACTTTTCGCGGCCCCCGCCGGGCGGGGGAGGTCATTGGATCTCCTTGAGGACACCGCCGATATTGCGTCCCGCCGCCATGAGCCCCTGGGCCAGGGCGTAAGGGTCCGTTTCCCGCCCTTGCCGTTGGATCACCGAAACCATGTAGTTGAACTGCCGGAGGGCGGGGTCCGCCTTGAAAAACCAGCGCCATTTAAAGTTCCGACAGGCGGTTTCCCCCACGTAGGTCCCCACAATGCCCAAACGGATGCGGGCCTCTTCCTCGTTGCCGATTTCAAACAAAAGGTCGGGCAGATAACGGTAAAGCCGGCGGAGGGAGGCGACGGAAAAATCAGGCCCGATTTCCCTCAAATCCTCCTCCGCGTTCCGCGTCAAGCGGGAGATCAGCCGTCCCGCATTGGCGGCTTCGCTTTCCAGCCCGCCTTCCGGCGGCCGCCGTTCTTCCCCCACCTTTCGGACCAGCGCCCTGGCGTTCGCCAGCCTTTTCAAGCGGACGGCCCAACGGCGAAGGGCTTCCCCTCCGCAAAGAAGCCCTCCCAGGACGGAAATTCCCCAGACCCAGCCCAAGGGAACGGCGGGGAAGAAAAACCCGGGGTACCGGCCGTTCAAAAAGCCCGTTCCCCCGAAAATGGCGCAAAGCAGGAAGAAGGGCGCGGGAGAATAAGTTTTCGCGGTCATGGTTTGTGTCTTTCCGGTCAGCCGAGCCGGCGGCATGCCGGTCTTCGAAGCGTAATAAAATTTGGGAACCATGCACTTGGCGTCATTTTCCAACAACCCCCGCCACCGTGAGCTTTGCCGGATCCGTCAAGGGAGGGGGGACCTTAAAAGCCGGGTTTTTGTCGCTGTCTCCTGGCAGGCTGCTGAAAAACTAAAATAGGGCAACCAAGCAACCTGCCTATCCCTAAAATTCCGGAGGAATTTGGGGGTTTCATTGAATGTTTTCAAAAAAGTTCCGCCGTGGGCGGGCTTTTTCAACATCCTGCTAGTACTCGATGCCCTCTTTGGAAGGCATCTTCCGGTCGAAATAATGCTTTTCCTTGCGCATCTCCGTCACCAGGTCCGCCTTTTCCGCCAGTTCGGGCCAAACCTCGTGCCCCGTCACCACCAATTCACACCGCCGGTCCTTGTTGTAAAGGTCGATCAAGTCCATGACGGCTTCCTTCGGCACCAGCCGGCACATCACCGCGGCCAGGAGCTCGTCCAGGATGAGCAGGTCCTGTCCCCCTTGCGCCACCAATTCCCGGGACTTGGCCAGCGCCGCCCCGGCTTCCTCGAAGTCGCCCGGTCCGTTCTTGAAGCGGAAGGCTCCCGGCCCCAGGACCCTTTCCTTTCCGAACGGGAATAATTGGAGGCCGGCCAGCCCCCTGAGGATTTTCCGCTCGGAATAATGCTCGTTGACTCCGTCATAGCCCTTGTCGAACTGGACCATCGCGACTTTTTTCTCGGCCCCCAGGGCGCGGATGGCCAAGCCGATGGCCGACGTGGTCTTGCCCTTGCCGTAGCCGTAATAAA
>JAICXI010000178.1 GCA_025980505.1 bacterium
ATGGGCATACCGGTATCCCTCGCCGTGTCCCAAGGTTTTGGCGCCCGGATAATGGGCGTCCTTTAAATGAAGGGGCACTTCCTTGACCGCCTCCTTTTGCACGTCCCGGCTCGCGCCCTCCAGGCCCATGTAAGCGGCGTTGCTTTTGGGCGCGCAGGCCAGGTAAACCGTGGCTTGGGCCAAGGGGATGCGCCCTTCGGGCAGGCCGATGAATTCCAACGCCTGTTGGGCCGCAACGGCCACCTGCAGGGCCTGGGGGTCGGCGTTGCCGACGTCCTCGGAAGCCGAAATGACGAGGCGGCGGGCGATAAACCGGGGTTCCTCCCCCGCGTAAAGCATTTTGGCCAGCCAATAAAGGGCCGCGTCCGGGTCCGAGCCCCGGATGCTCTTGATGAAGGCTGAAATCGTGTCGTAGTGCTGGTCGCCCGAGGCGTCGTATTGGACCATCTTCTTTTGGATGGATTCCTGCGCCACTTCCAAGGTGAAGCGCACGACGCCCCTTTCGTCCGGCGGGGTTGTCAAAACGCCGACTTCCAGGGCGTTCAACAGGGTCCGGGCGTCGCCGGAAGCGGATTTGAGGAGGTGGGCCCGCGCTTCGGGGGTGAGGTCGACCGGCTGACGGCCCAATCCCCGTTGGGGGTCGGAAAGGGCCTTGTCGAGGATGACCGCCAGGTTTTCTTCCGCCAGGGGTTTTAATTCGCATACCCGCGACCGGGAAAGAAGGGCCGAGTTCAAGGCGAAGAATGGATTTTGGGTGGTGGCGCCCACCAGGATGATGGTTCCTTGCTCCAGGTGGGGGAGGAGGGCGTCTTGCTGGCTCTTGTTAAAATGGTGGATTTCATCGAGGAACAAAAGGGTCGGCTGTTGGTACAATTTTTTGTTTTCCAGGGCCTCGTCAAAGGCCTTCCGGAGATCGGCCAGCCCCGAGGTGACGGCGTTTAACGCCACGAACCGTCCCTGGGTCCGCCGCGCCACCAGCCGGGCAAAGGCCGTTTTTCCAGTTCCGGGGGGACCGTATAAAATGAGCGACACGATCCGGTTGGCCTCGAAAAGACGCCGCAAAAGTTTGCCGGGCCCGATCAGGTGTTCCTGTCCCACGTATTCATCCAGGGTTTTGGGGGACATACGGATGGCGAGGGGGCGGTTGCCGGATTCTTCGGCTGCGGAATCGAATAAGTCCATGACCTTATGATGATAGGGAAGGCTGAAAAAGACAACAAGTGGAAACCGAAGGCGATTTTGAATCGTGGATTTTAGTGATTGTCCAGCCTGAAGAAAAACCGCTTCCGGCGCGAAGAAAGTCGTGCTTAACATGAGGATTTAAATCCCCTTTTTCTCGGAGGGAAAAAGAAAAAGCCCCCGCCTGTGCCGTTTAAGACAGTACTTTTCTGAGGCCTGAAACTAGTTCAGGTGGGCGCCCGCACAAGCGGTTCATCCGCTTCCGAAGAAGCTTATCCCCGATTGGTATAAGGAACCCGGATTGTTTTTTTGTGGCTCAGAATTTCCTGCCCCAAGGTCGAACACCGCAGAAGGCCGAAAACTATTTTAGGGCGGGTTCGGGGTATGTCAAGGCGCCGGAAGGCTGGAAAAACGCCGAAACTGCGCCGACGGCGCCCTGTGAGTTCCGGGGTGGGTCCGGTTCCCGCCCCCGGGGGAAGCAAATGGCTCCAACTTAAAATTTTCCGATCGTCCCATCCGGGAGAGCGCGGCCGGCTCAAAGGGCCCCTTTTGGGAGGATCGACTTTTTGGATTAAGATGGGTGGAATAGCGTCCGGACTTCGCCCGCCCTTTCGCCGAAACCGGGCGTAAAGGCCGATCAACCGTTCCATCTTGACAAATTCACGCAAATGAATTGTTGAGAATTGCGTTGCTCTATTGGAAAATGCTGCATCCAAGAGGGGTTGCTTATGAAGGTACAAGTCCGAATGTTCCGGGGTCCCGGTTGGATCGTGCCGGCGCTTGTTTTGATCGCTTTGGCCCTGTTGCCTTTTGCCTTGATGTTGGCCGCCGGCCTCGCCTTCCTGGCCGTTGGCGCGGCGGCACTCAGCGCCCTTTTGCCGGGGGCGCGGCGGCCCTTGCCGGAAAACGATTATTCGCCCCGGTCCCGGAAGCTGAAGTCCGGTCCGGAGGCGGGAGTTATCGACGCGGATTATGAAGTCGTAAAGGAAGACCATGAAAAAAAATAATTCCCTGAAAACGGTCCGGCGCACCCCGCCTCCGCCCGCCGCCGAGTTCGAACTTTACAAGGGCCTCCGGGTCGAGGACTTCAAGCTTTCCTTCGAGGAAAACCTCAAGTACCGCCTCATCAAGGAACCCGGGACGGCCACGGATTACGACCGTTACTTGAGCCTGGCTTACGCCATCCGGGACCGCCTGGTTGAGAACTGGATGGCCACCCAGAAGGCCTACCGGGAAAACAAGGTCAAACGGGTTTATTACTTCTCGTTGGAGTTCCTCATCGGACGGACGTTGGGTAATTCGGTCCTGAACCTGCAGGTGGAAGAAAACGTCTCCAAGGCCCTGCATGACTTGGGGCTGACCCTGGAGGAACTGCGGGAAGTTGAGATCGACGCGGGTTTGGGCAACGGAGGCCTGGGGCGGCTGGCGGCTTGTTTCATGGATTCCCTGGCCACCTTGGAAATTCCAGCCTATGGCTACGGCATCCGTTATGATTACGGCATTTTCCGTCAAAAAATCGTGCGGGGTTACCAGGTGGAAGAACCCGACGAGTGGCTGAGCATGGAGAACCCCTGGGAAAAGGCCCGTCCCGAATACGCCTACCGGATCAAATTCGGGGGCCATACGGTGCAGCGGAAAAACCGGAACGGAAAGCTGGTTTTCGACTGGGTGGACACGGAGGACGTCCTGGCCACGGCTTACGACACGCCGGTGCCCGGTTACGGCAACCGGACGGTCAACAACCTGCGCCTTTGGTCGGCCAAGGCCACCGAGGAATTCGACCTGGATTTCTTCAACAAGGGCAACTACTTCGCGGCCACTTCCAAGAAAACCGAATCCGAATCCATCTCCAAGGTGCTTTACCCCAACGACAACAGCCCGGAAGGGCGGGAACTGCGCCTGAAACAGCAATATTTCTTCGTTTCGGCTTCCATTCAGGACATCCTGAGGCGCTTCAAGCGGGAACACTCGGACCTCAAGATGCTCCCCGATGTGGCGGCCATCCAGTTGAACGACACCCATCCCACCATCGCCATCGCCGAATTCATGAGGTTCCTGGTGGACGAGGAAGGGGTCGATTGGGACCAGGCCTGGGACATCACCAAGGGTGTCTTCGCCTACACCAACCATACGCTTTTGCCCGAAGCCCTGGAAAAATGGCCCTTGGCCCTGTTCGGCCGGCTTTTTCCCCGGCACCTGCAGATCATCCAGGAAATCAACGCGCGGTTCCTGCGGGAGGTGGCCAACCGCTTTCCCGGCGACGTGGAGCGCATCCAGCGCATGTCCCTTTTTGAGGAAGGGCACGATCCGCAACTGCGCATGGCCCACCTGGCCATCGTGGGCAGCCATTCGGTGAACGGGGTATCGGCGCTGCACAGCGACCTGCTGAAGTCCACCGTGGTGCCCGATTTCTACGAGCTTTATCCCGACCGCTTCAACAACAAGACCAACGGCATCACCCCCCGGCGCTGGCTCAACAAGTGTAATCCGGGACTCTCCCAACTCATCACTTCCCGCATCGGGGATAAGTGGGTGACGGACCTGGGCCAACTGAAAAAACTTGAAAAATTCGCGGATGACAAGAAGTTCCAAAAGGAATGGCGGGAAGTCAAAAAGCAGAACAAGGAAAAGCTGGCGGCCCTCATCGCCAGCGAACAGCGCCTGGCCATCGATACGGACTCGATCTTCGACGTCCAGGTCAAACGAATCCATGAGTACAAACGGCAACTTTTAAACGCGCTGCACGTGGTGGCCCTCTACCGCCGCATCAAGGCCAACCCCAAGGGCGACTTTACGCCGCGCACCGTCCTTTTCGGCGGCAAGGCCGCGCCGGGCTACCATCAGGCCAAGCTCATCGTCAAATTCATCAACTCCATCGCGGACGCCATCAACCAGGACCCCCAAATCAAGGGCAAGCTGATGGTGCTGTTCCTGCCCAATTACAGGGTTTCGTTGGCGGAAAAGATCATACCGGCCACCGACTTGTCCGAGCAAATCTCGACGGCCGGCAAGGAGGCTTCGGGCACGGGAAACATGAAATTCGCCTTGAACGGCGCCCTGACGATCGGCACCCTGGACGGGGCCAACATCGAGATCCAAGAGGAAGTGGGCGACGACAACATCTTCATTTTCGGGCTCAAGGCCGGGGAAGTCGTTCAAATGAAGAAGGAGGGTTACGATCCCAAGGAGTTCTACCAGAAGTCGCCCGAATTAAAAGGGGTCATGGACCTGATCGCCAGCGGCTTTTTCTCGCCGGAGAATCCCGGCCTCTTCAAGCCCTTTTACGACTCGCTGTTGAACCACGACGAGTACCTGCTGATGGCGGATTTTGACGCTTACGTGGAATGCCAGGACCGCGTGACCCAGCTTTACCGGGACCCGGACCAGTGGACCCGCATGGCCATCCTGAACGTGGCGCGCATGGGAAAGTTCTCCAGCGACCGGACCATCCGGGAATATTGTGACGAGATTTGGCGCGCGAAATCCGTGAAAATCAGCTGAGAAAAGCAGCAATTAGCCATCAGCGGTCGGTAATACCTCGAAGTTTCCGGGGACGGCGGATTGTGGACGGGCTCTTGCTGCGCGAAAGCCGACGGCTAACCGCCGACAGCCGGTTTTACTCCAGGATGGCGTCGATTTTCCTGAACAAGGCCGCCATTTTTTCCTCCGTGGGGAGGAAGTTCGGCGTGGGGGAATGGGCGGGGGCGGTGGCGG
>JAICXI010000071.1 GCA_025980505.1 bacterium
CCCATTCGCCGATGGGCACGATCAGCCCCGTCTCCTCCGCCAAGCCGATGAACTCGGTCGGGAAAACAAGCCCCAAGTCCGGGTGTTGCCAACGGACCAGGGCCTCGGCGCCCACGACGCGGTTGGTTTTGATGTCGATCTGGGGCTGGTAATAAACGACGAATTCCTCCTTCTCCAGGGCGCGGCGCAGGCTGTTCTCCATCAAAAGCTGCTTGAAGGCGCTGACGTTCATCACGGAGGCGTAAAGCTGGTAATTGTTCCTTCCCTGCTCCTTGGCCCGGTACATGGCCGTCTCCGCGTTCTTCAGGAGGATTTCCGAGTTTTCGCCGTCGTCGGGGTAAAAGGCCATCCCGATGCTGGTGGTGACGTGCAACTCATGGCTGTTCAATTTGAAGGGCGCGGCCAGAAGTTCGATGATCTTTTGGGCGTGCTGGGTGGCTTCTTCGATGGTATTGACCTGCGGCAGCAGCAGCGTAAATTCGTCCCCGCCGAACCGGGCGATGGTCTCACTTTCGTTGAGGACGCCCAACAGCCGTTCCGCCACGGCCACCAGCAGCTTGTCCCCCAGCAAATGGCCCAGGGTTTCGTTGATGTTCTTGAAGCGGTCCAAGTCCAGGACGATGACTCCCAACATTTGTTTGTTGCGGTGGGCGTGCTTCATGGCTTGTTCCAACCGGTCCTTGAACAAGGTCCGGTTGGGAAGGTTGGTGAGCACGTCGTAATAGGCCTGCCGGCGGATGGTTTCCTCCGCGCGTTTGCGGTCCGTGATGTCCCGCGCGATGGACTGGACGACCTTTTTGCCGTTCCACAGGAACGAGTGGGAGTTCATTTCAACCGGGATCTTCAGGCCGTTCTTGGCCAGCAGGGTTTTCTCAAAAGTCACGTGGTCCTGCAACAGGAGTTTCTTGAGAGCCTTGGGCATTTCGTTGAGGTCTTCGGGCACGATGATGTCGAAGGGCGTCACCCGCTGGAGTTCCTCCCGGCTGTAACCCAGCTTCAAGCAGGCGATGTCGTTGACTTCAACGAATTTCCCGGGCACCCCTTCGTCCGATATCTCGAAAAGAAAAATGGGGTCGATGGCGTTATTGAACAATTCACGGAATTTTTCCTCGCTCCCCCGCCGGGCGATTTCGCTTTCACGCAAGGCGTTTTCCGCCTTGCGGTGCCCCGTCAAATCGTAAACCATGACCACGCGGGCCCGCTTTCCCTCGAAATCGATGGGATGGGACATCACTTCAACGTCCATCGGAGACCCGTCTTTTTTCCGGTGGTGGACCGGCTCGGTGATCACCGACATGTCTTCCTTGAGGTCGTTGACCTGTTTGAGCAGTTGCGGAATTTCCTTCGGTTCCCGGAGGTCCTTCACGGTAAGGGCGAGGAACTCCGTGAGTGTATACCCGTACTTCTGGACCGCCGCGTCGTTGACCGCAAGAACGGCAAGGGAGTTGACGTCGTAAATCCACATGGGATTGGGGTTGCTCTTGAACAAGAGCATGTAGTGGTGGCCCTGGCTCTCGACCGTTTCCTTCAAAAACTTCTGTTCGGTGACATCGCGGGCGATGGCTACAATCCGGTGGGCCGGGCCGTCGTGTATGGTGTTGACCGTGAGTTCCACATGGGCGGATTTGCCGTTCTTCCGGCACAAGGCGGCCTCATAACGGCCCGATTGTTTCTTGTTTTGGATGTGGGAGAGGATATTTTCCTCGACCTTGTCCCGATCCTCTTCCTGAACAAGGTCGAAGAAGGACGCAAGGGAGGTCAGTTCACCGCCGGAAAAACCGGTGATTTTACAAAAGGCTTCGTTGGCGTAAAGAATCCGGGGGATCTCGAGTATGAGAACGCCTTCGCCAATGTCGCTAATGGCCCTAAGAAGGACGTCATCCAGAAAGGTTTTCAACTGTTGTGGAACGTTCAAACTCTATCCTCTTAAAGGTCGAGAATGAAAATTGCTGCTTTCATCATACTATGAAATGGTCCCGAAAATAAGAAGGAAGAAAGGGATGGCCCGGGCCGGCTTCTGCCCAAAGGTTCCAACGGTTTTCAACGATAGGGGGGATGGGTCCGGAACGCCGGATTTTCAGGGGTTGCCGTAGAAATAACCCGGTTCGTTGCCCGGCTTCCATTTAATATTGCAGCCGATACCCGGCTTTTGATCGGGGAAAACGCCGCTTCCCCGCAAAACGCCATCCAGGGCGGCCCGCAAGTCCCGGCCGGTGACGGGAATCCCATTTTTGGGACGGCTATCGTCCAATTGCCCCCGGTAAACCAGCCGGCGGGCACCATCGAAAAGGTAAAACTCGGGCGTGCAGGCTGCGCGAAAAGACTTGGCCACGGCCTGGTCCTCATCGTAGCAAACCGGGAAGTTCAATTTTAACCCGGCGGCCATTTCCTTTAAAAGTTCCGGCGAATCATCGGGGTAATGCTCCACATCGTTCGAGCAAACGGCCACCATGCCGACACCCAAGGGGATGTAATCGCGGCCGAGGCGAGCGATCTCCTCCTGGACATGTTTCACGTAAGGACAATGCCGGCTGATGAACATCACCAGCAGCGTTTTGTCCTTTGAAAAATCGGAGGCCGACAGGCTCTTTCCCGTGGATACGTCAGGCAGGCTGAACTCCGGGACCTTTGTCCCGAGCGCTAACATGGTGGAAGGGGTTGCGGCCATTTTTCTTTTCCTAAGGGTGTTTCTTTGGGGCGGCTTGTTGGTCGGCTTGGTTTGAAACCTCGGTTTGGTCGGTGACGTTTTCCTGGGGCTGCCGCGAGGGCGAGGATGAAGCCGTGGGCTTGGGACGTCGGCGGGCCTTGCGGTGGTTGGCTTTTTTCTTCGCGCCAAACTCGCTTCCGCTCAAGAGTTTCGAATCGTAATAACCGGTCGAAGGACCCGTCGAAACCCTTTCACCCGCGAAAGCTACCGGCGCCGGATAACCTCCCATGGAAGCGATGAGAATGGAAAAATCGAAAAAACCGAAACACCTTCCCATGAGACCTTCCCTCTTCCCGCGTCTTGGAGCCGGACCCCTTTATTTAGGCGAAAAGGGGCGTCAAAATCAAGACCCCTTGCCCGCCAATCGTGACACAATTTGTTGAAGAACCGCGCACACCTTCACCCCCGGTCTATCTCCCCAAAGGCTTCAAGGAGTGCCCCCCATGAACTCTCAAAACCAAGGCCAAGGGAGAGGGGAAAAACGGCCCACTTTTCCACCTTTACCGAACCCCCGCCCCTTGTGGGAGAGGCGAGGGTGAGGTTGGCGTTACCAACCGAGTCCCTACCTGCCCGCAGGTTGGGGCCAACGGTTCCCGCCCCTGGGTGAGTCGTCCGGGGATCGAACCCGGGACACCCACATTAAAAGTGTGGTGCTCTACCAACTGAGCTAACGACTCACCCGGAAGCGGGTTAGGTTGAAAAAATATACTTCCCAGGCGGAAATTGCAAAGTAAAAGATCAACTATTTTGGAAGATTTGGGAACGGTCTTGGCCCACTGAAATCCACTGGATCGGCACTTGGATGGTTTTTTCAATTTCATCCAGATACCGGCGCGCTTCCAAAGGCAGGTCGCCGAGGCGGCTGGCGTGGGACAAGTCCCCTTTCCAGCCTTTCATCACCTTGTAAACGGGCCGACATTCGGAAAGCCGGCGAAGGCCCGCCGGGAATTCCTGGACTTTTTTGCCCTTCAATTGATATCCCACGCAAAGCGGGATCTCGTTCAGGTAACTTAAGACGTCCATCTTGGTCAGCAGGATTCCGGTGAACCCGTTGATCCGACAGGCGTATTTTAAGGCCGCCAAATCAAGCCAACCACAACGGCGCGGACGCCCGGTAGTGGCCCCGTATTCCCCTCCCCTTTTCCTGATCTTTTCCCCGGAAACCTCGTCCATCTCGGTCGGGAAGGGGCCCTCTCCCACCCGGGTGGTGTAGGCTTTGGCCACTCCGTAAATCTCATCCAGCCATTGCGGTCCGATACCCAGTCCCGTGCAGACCCCCCCCACGCTGGCACTGGAGGAAGTGACGTAAGGATAGGTGCCGAAATCAACGTCCAAGAGGGTCCCTTGGGCGCCCTCCGCCAAAAGATTTTCTCCGGAACAAAGGCGCTCCAACAGGTAATGCGCCGTGTCCGCCACCAAGGGGGTGATCTGGGGCGCGATCTTCAAATATTGGTCGGTGATCCGGTCGGCATTGACTGCGGTTTTATGGAAATAATTTTTCAACCAGAAATTCTTTTCCTTGGCGACTTCCCGCACCTTTTGCCGGAAATAAACGGGGTCAAAAAGGTCCGTGACTTTGAGCCCGACACGGGCCATTTTATCCATGTAAGCGGGGCCGATTCCGCGGTTGGTAGTCCCGATTTTGTCCACGCCCTTCCGGTCTTCCGAAGCCCCGTCCAAAAGGCGGTGATAAGGCATGATGAGATGGGCGCGATCGCTGATGACGAGTTTTTCCCGGACTTTGACCCCCGCCTTCCTCAAGGATTCCATTTCGTCCAAAAGGGCGACCGGATCCAAGACCACCCCGTTGCCGATAACGCACTTTTTGCCGGCGTGGAGGATGCCTGAGGGAATCTGGTGGAAGACGAATTTTTTCCCGGCCGTGACCACCGTATGGCCGGCGTTGCTTCCGCCCTGGTACCGGGCCACGATCTTGACCTGTTCGGTCAAAACGTCGACCATTTTGGCCTTGCCTTCGTCCCCCCATTGGGCGCCGATAATCACCAGATTCTTGCGGGCGCGCTTTTGAAGGGCTAAGGAGGTTAGGTTTTTAGAGTGTTTGCGCATAATTTCCTACTGGCAAAAAAAAACCCTGCCGCCTTGGGCAGAGTCCGGATTTTTGAAGACTTTGCATTCTAAAGTAACTCGAAGCTTAACACAAGCGGCGATTTGGGCGGGTCGAGTCCCAGTTTGATGGGAGTCTGCTTCACCCTCACCCCGGCCCTCCCACTCCTCAAGGAAGAGGGGGGAAATAAACAGCTAAAACCCCCGCCCCTTGGGGGAAGAGGGTAGGGTGAGGGGTGGCGTCGGTTTCCGGGATTTCGAACTGAGACATTACTTTTGGGCGGCAGGGACCGGGTTTTCAGGGCACCCTCGGGAATCTATTCCACCCCACCTGGCACCAGGCCTTCATGATGGGATGTCTCCAATTTGTTGATTAAATCCTTGATGTCGTAATTGTTCGGGTCGTACTCCTCCGCCTTTCGAGCCGAGTAAAGGGCCGCCGAAACCTGGTTGTGGTTAAAGGCATCCATCCCCCTGTCGTAATACCGCTTGGCCTCCGTCGACATGGGACGCGCCACCACCACCCATTCATTGCAGGAGTATTTTTCCTGCCCCCCGACGACGGACTGTATGAAAACGTGGTAACGGACCCCGTTTTTGGCGCCCCGGAGCAGGCAAAACTTGGTTTGCAGCAATTCCTGCTTGGCGCGGTGAAAATCCTTGTCGTCATCGCTGCGGACGTAAACCAGGAACCCGTCCGTCTCGCTTCCCTTCGGGATATCCCATTTCAGGAAAATTTTCCCGTCGCCCACGAGGGATTGGACCATGAAAGGCTTGGGTTGGAGTTTGCCCGGCGTGCCCGAATCAAAAAAGTAGTCCGCGGAAAGCCTGTGGTTATTGCCGAGTTGGGGATGGTTGGAATAGGCATAATCCATCGACCAATCGGCCGCCCGGTAACTGGCGCCGAGGCTGAATTCCGCCGGCAAGGTCGAAAAACTGATACACCCAGCCCTCAGGCCCAGCCGGCCGTCGAAAAACCAGTGTTCCACTCCGCCCCGGACCTGGATATTTCCCCCGCCCACGAGGGCGTCGTTGGATATATTCCAGGGGAAATCGGCCGAAACAAGCGTGGTGGGATCGAATCGGTAGGCCAACCCTACGGTTAAAAGGGAGGGCACGGGCTGTTCCACACCGGTGCTGTCGTAGTGGATCGTGGTGGAAAGATCGGTCAAAACCAATCCGGCCCTGAATTCCGTACTGTCCTGGAAGGGCTGGCGGAAAAGGAAACCCAGGTCAACGCCCGTCCCCTGCGCCGACCCGTTGCCATTGCCCAGGTCGGAAAATAAGTACCGAAAATTCACGCCGGCTAAAAGCCTTTTTCCTGTCACGAAATCAAGTGGAATCGCCACCGAACCCATGTATTGGTCTTCATGCGCGCCGGGGATATCCGTGTAAAACAGATTGTTCGTGCTCAAGGCAAGGTGGATATCGTCCGGGAGCGGGTACTGGAAAGAAAAATAAAGGTTCCGATCCTTGTCGTTGAGGTACGAGCCGTACATTCCAAGTATTTCCGAACGATCCAATTGTCCCAACCCCGCGGGATTCCAATAAGCCGCGCTGGGATCATCGGCCATCGCCGTGAAGGCCCCGCTCAAACCCATGGCCCTCGTCCCGACACCCAGGATCCCTCCCCGGTCGAAAATAGCCCAGGCCTGGGATGAACCGACGGCCCAAACCGCCAACCCGCACAAGGCAAAGAGAATGGGTTTCAGTTTTTCAAATTTCTTCATTCGGTCGAAAAAGAAAAGTTTTCAGACTTTTCCTTTTTCCTTTCAATTCAATGGGTGACCAATATTTTCACGACACGATGCATCTTTTGTCCGCCGGAGGGATCCACCCCGTCCAAGACCGCCAAATAAACGCCGGAAGCCACCTTTTGCCCGAACCTGTTGTCCAGGTCCCAACTGGCGGTCCCGCCTGGAGCTATCGCAAGCGTCCGGATCCATTCCCCGTTGATCGAATACAACAATATCTTACTTTGCCCATCCGCCGGTGTACCAGCAAAAGAAGCGGTAAAACGGATCGTATCGCCCGCGCGTCCGATATTGGGCATGGCGGCCAGCGCCACTGTTTCGCTGTGGTAAGGAGCCACAAAAGCATCCCTTGCCAGGGAAACGGCGTTTCCGCCGGTCGGGCTCTCCAGAACCACAAAATGATAATAGCCGTTGGGCACCAGGTTTCCCTTGGCGTCCAGGACGTTCCAAGTCGCGATGACTTGGCCGTTCAAGGAAATGGCGATGGAGCCACCGGCGCCATTCGGATTCGGCGTGAAGTTGGAAAGCGTCATGGAAAAATTAGTCTCGACCGGGAATAGCACCGACCCGCAAAGGGTGGCGATCATTTCCCCGCGTTCATCATAGATCGTGACGACCTGCGGGCCACAAGTCGGTGAAGTGACAACCGTCTCGGTGGGCGTAAAGGTAATGGTAGGGGTGGCGGTGTCGGTGGGCGTAAAGGTGATGGTCGGGCTGTCCGTAGGCGTACGGGTGAAGGTCAAGGTGGCGGTATTGCTGGGGGTCGAGGTCGCGGTAAGAGTGGCCGTAAAGGTGGGGGTGTTGGTGATGGTCGGTGTGGCGGTATCGGTGGCCGTGTTCGAAGGCGTAAAGCTGGCGCTGTTCGTGGGGCTGTCGGTGGGCGTGGCGGTATCGGTATTCGTGGCCGTATCGGTCGCGGTATAGGTCGGCGTACCGGTGGCTGTCGGGGTGGCGGAATCCGTCGCCGTGCTCGTCGACGTCGGGGTCGCGGTGTCGGTCCCCGTGCTGGTGGCCGTGCCGGTGAAGGTGTCCGTCCCCGTCGGCGTAGCCGTATCGGTGGAAG
>JAICXI010000508.1 GCA_025980505.1 bacterium
CGGTCCAAGGTCGGGGGAAGCTTTATATTGGAATGGCTGAACAAGGAAGAGGCGTTCAAGATGAACTCGAACAGGAAGACCCCGAGGGCCGGGACGCCTAAAAGGGCCGCGAAGGAAACCTTGACCAGCATGGAAGCCGTCATTTCCACCGGATGAAAACGGATGCCGGTGGTGACGTCCATCTCCAAATCGGTATGGTGCATGCGGTGGAATTTCCAAAAGAGGGGGACGGCGTGGAAAACCCGGTGTTGCCCGTAGATGACCAGGTCCAGCAGGATTATGCCGGCCAGGACGGAGGAAACGCCCGGGAGGGGCCACCGGTTCAAGAGGCCGAAATGGTGGGTGGAGGCCCAGAGGGAGACCCCCAGCGCGGAAGAGGGGAAAAGGGCCCGCACCAGCAAGGTATTGAGGAAGGTAAGGCCGAGGTTGGGGGTCCAGCGCAGGGAACGGGGGATGCGGGGAACCCTTGCGGAGGCCCGCCATTCCCAAAGGGCCATGAGGAGGAAGGTCCCCACAAAGCCGCAAAGGCGCAAACCCTTTTCATGGGACATGATCCACAAGGCGGTATGATCCATTCCGAACCCCCGGTCGCTTTCCGGTCAAAGTATATTGGAGGGGGCCCCGCCCCACCAGGCCCATTCCAATCCCAAACGAGGTGAACCGATTGTTTCAAAAAGATTATTGGGAAAGAAAGTCGTTGGAAGACAGGCGGGGCCCGGATCATCCCGTGATCCGGGCCTATGTGGCGCCAAAAATCGAATGGATCCGGAAACGGGTTCCGCTGGGATCCCAAAGCCGGCTTCTGGACGTAGGTTGCGGCAACGGTTTCTTTACCCGTCCTTTCAGCGCGATCTGCGACACGGTGGGCGTCGATTTTTCCCGGAAAATGCTGGAGCGGAACCCCTGCCCCTCGAAGCTCCTGATGGACGCCGGCCACTTGAGTTTCCAGGACATGGCTTTCGACGCGGTCTTCTGCCACGCGCTGCTGCACCACGTGGAGGACATGGACGCGGTCTTAAGGGAGATGCGGCGCGTTTCCCGTAAATACGTGGTGATCCTGGAACCCAACCGGGCCAACCCCTTGATGGCCCTTTTTTCGGCCTTGGTGCCCGAGGAACGCAAGGCCCTCAAGTTTTCGGCCCGTTACCTGAAGGGGCGGCTGGAACAAAACGGCCTGAAGGTGACGGCCCATTGCGCTTACGGGCTCCTGGTGCCCAATAAGGCACCCGCCTTCCTCTTGCCGGTCCTGGAGCTGTTCAACTTCCCCCAGCCTTGGGGCATGACCCACATTCTCATCGCCGAAAGGTGATTCAGCCCAGGTGCTTTTTCAGGAAGGCCCGGGTCAAGGCCCAGGCTTCCTCCGCGGCCTCGGCGTTATAAGAGGGCCTTTCGTCGCAGAAAAAACCGTGGTCGGCGCGGGAAAATTCCACGTTCACGAAGTCCTTGCCGGCTTCCCTCAGGGTGTCGCCCAAGGCTTTCAATGGGTCCGGGGGCGTGCTCTTGTCCCTGCCGCCCCAGATTAAAAG
>JAICXI010000491.1 GCA_025980505.1 bacterium
ATGATGCCCAGGCAGTTGGGGCCGATGACGCGGACGCCGCCTTTGCGGGCGATCTCAATAACCTTGCTTTCCAGGGCCACGCCCTCGGGCCCGGTTTCCTTGAAGCCCGCCGAAATGACGACGACGGCCGGGATTCCGGCCTTGACGCAATCCTCCATGATACCCGGCACCGTTGCCGCCGGCGTGCAAACCACCGCCAGGTCGGGCACTTCGGGCAGGTCCGCCACCTTGGGATAGGCCCGGACGCCCAGGAGACTGGGACGCTTGGGGTTGATGGGGTAAACCGTGCCCCCAAAGGGGGTCGAGAGGAGGTTCCAAAACACCGCCCGGCCCACCGATCCCAGTTTCTCCGTGGCCCCGATGACCGCCACGCTTTGGGGCTTGAAAAAGGAGTTGAGTGGGTGGGAAGTAAGGCGGTAAACATCCTGGCTCCGGTCGGCTTGGACGGGTTTGATGGGTTTGACCGGCTTGAAGGTGTCCATGGGTTCCTTTCATCGTTGAGGCTTTGCGCCTCAAATTCTCATGCCGCACTTTAAAAAAATCAACCCGTGAAAGGTATGACTGGTGTCATAAAAAAAAGCGAATGGGGCGTTAAAAGCAGCGGGCCACCTGTCCTCGGCAAAAAGGAGGAACACTTCCGGCGTGTAAGGCGGGCGTTTTCGGGAGAAGTCCGGATCGGGTTTGATTGTCGGCTAAGTTGGGCCGTCAGTGGCCCTTTTCAGCCATGGAAAGCGCCAAGTTGGTCCGGCGCAGACGGTTGGAAATGGAGCGGATGAGGGAACGGAAAATTTCATGGCCGGCGACCGGGTTTTCCTTGAGAAACTTTTCGAAATCGCTGCCGCGCACGATGAAAATATCGCAGTTATCCAGTGCACGGATGGAGGCGGAATAGGGGGCCCCGTCAAAAACGCTCATTTCCCCGAAAACCGAACCACGGTCCAAGCGGGCCAGGCTTTTTCCCTTGGACCCCTTCACGGCCTTCACCACTTCAGCCTTGCCATTGATGAGGATGTGCAGGTTTCCGCCGGGCTGGTTTTCCCGGATCACCAGGTCGTTTTTTTTGAAGTTTTGCACCAGTCCAAGCCTGAAAAGCTGGTTCAGGACCTGGTTATCCAATCCGTCGAAAAGATTTACTTCCTTCAGGAAATTCGAGACTTTGGCTTCCTTACGGATCACCATGGTGCCCTCCAACCAAGGGTTTTTGAAGCGGCTCCGCCATCATAGCGCTTAAAGGGTCGGGAAGGAAAAAAATCAAGGGCGGTGCGCCAGCCTCAAGGGCGGCGACGCCGAATTAAAGGTCCAATATTTTAAAGATTTTTTCGACGGAACCGGTGGAGTCGGCCGCCTTGAGGCGCAGGTAATAGATCCCTTTGGCGACCGGCTGTCCGCCTTGATCCCTCAGATCCCATTGGAACTTTCCACTGCCACTCACGGTGAATCGCCCGGAATGGATCCGGCGGAAAGCCGTGGTGAAAACGGCCCACTGCACCGTCGCATTCCCGGGCGCCTCGATATCGACGCCGACGGGAGAACCATAAGAGGGGTTGGGATAGGGCAGGGATAAGCTAAGGCCTCCGGGAACCGGCCCCGCGGTGGGGGAATCGGTGGCCCTGTCGGTCGGGCTCGCCGTGGCG
>JAICXI010000450.1 GCA_025980505.1 bacterium
AACGCCTTCGCGCATGAAAGCGGCATCCACCAGGACGGCATCCTCAAGTACCGCCAGACCTACGAGATCATGACGCCGCAGGAAATCGGTGTGCCGGAAAGCCGCCTGATCCTGGGCAAACACTCGGGCCGGCACGCCTTCAAGAAAAGGCTGGAAGATCTCGGTTATTCCCTCCCGCCGGATGCCATCGACGCCTTGTTCGCCAGGTTCAAGGACCTGGCGGACAAGAAAAAGAGCGTTTACGACGAGGATATCGAGGCCTTGATCGAGGAAAAACTGGAGAGCGCTTCCGAGCATTACCAGTTGACCTACCTGCATACCTCGGCGGGCAGCACCACGCTGCCCACGGCCACCCTGAAACTCAGGAAGGCGGGGCGGGAAAGCCAGGAAGCCGCCACGGGGGACGGACCGGTGGACGCGGTTTTCAACGCCATCGACCGGGTTACGGGCTTCAAAGGCAAGCTGGAAAACTACACCTTGAAGGCCCTCACCCAGGGGCGGGACGCCCAAGGGGAGGTCACGGTCACGGTTTCCACCAACGGCGATGAGGCCCACGGACGGGGCGTTTCCACGGACGTCATCGAGGCTTCCGCCAAGGCCTACCTGAACGCCGTCAACAAGCTTTTGCTGAAGCACAAGGCGAAAAGCGCCAAGGCGGCTTTTGATATCCAAAAGGGTTTGAAACTTTAAAATCTGTTGCGGATGGACAGTTCCCGGTTGCCGGTGGAAGCCGGCAACCGGGAACGAATAACCGGCAACCGGCAATTCATTTTGAAGGAATCCCATGAATTTCCACATCGTCGTGTTGGCCGGGGACGGCATTGGCCCCGAAATCTGCGAGGAATCCAAGAAGGTCCTCAACCGCGTGGGGGAAGTGTTCGGCCACAAGTTCGAGTACGAACCCCGGGACGCGGGCGGCGTGGCCATCGACAAGTACGACACGCCCCTGCCGGACCCTACCTTGAAAGCCTGCCAGGCGGCCCAGGCGGTGTTGAAGGCCCCCATGGGCGGGCCCAAGTGGGACAAGTTGGAAAACAAGAAGCGGCCCGAAGCCGGCATCCTGGGGCTCCGCAAGGGCCTGGACCTTTACGCCAACCTTCGGCCGGTCAAGCTCTTCAACGCCTTGAAGGAAGCCTCCACCTTGAAGCCCGAGGTCATCGACGGCGTGGACATGCTGATCGTCCGGGAACTCATCTCCGGCATTTATTTCGGCGAACCGCGCGGCATCCACGGGGAAGGGAAGGAACGTTACGGCGTCAACACGGAGATCTACCGCACGCCGGAGGTGGAACGCATCGTGGGCCTGGCTTTTGAACTGGCGAAGCTGCGCCGCAAAAAGGTCACCAGCGTGGACAAGTTCAACGTGCTGGAATCCTCCCGGCTCTGGCACGACGTGGCCGGGGAAGTCTCCAAGAAACATCCGGACGTGGCCTTCGAGCACCAGATCGTGGACAACGCGGCCATGCAACTGATCCTCAAGCCCAGGCAATTCGACGTACTGGTGACCACCAACATGTTCGGCGACATCCTGTCCGACGAGGCCTCCATGTTGACCGGGTCCCTGGGCATGCTGCCTTCCGCCTCCCTGGGCGGCAAAGTGGGCCTTTATGAGCCTTCCCACGGCTCGGCCCCCGACATCGCGGGCACGGGCAAGGCTAATCCCCTGGCCATGATTTTATCGGTGGCCATGATGCTCCAATACAGTTTCAAGCGTCTAAAAGAGGCGGAGGCGGTCGAGAAAGCCGTGGAAAAGGTGCTGGAGAAGGGTTTGCGGACCGCCGACCTGGCCAAGAAGGGCGAAAAGGCCGTATCCTGCAGGGAAATGGGGGACGCGGTCCTCAGCGAAATCAAGTAATTCCACCGAGGGCACAAGGCCAGCGGAAAAGGCGTGAAAAAATGGGAACTCCCCCTTCCAACAAACGCAAATGGTTTCCCGGGTATCCTCCCAAGTGGGCCATTTTACCGAAGGCTCTTCTTTGGGGATTGGGCGTCGTTGCGGTGATGCCTTTGGGCGGAGGGGCCTATGCCCAACTTCCAACGCCCACTTCAACTTCCGCTCCATCCTCCGCTTCACATTTGATGCCGACGGCCATGCCCCCTTTGACGCCGACCCCCACCAACACT
>JAICXI010000273.1 GCA_025980505.1 bacterium
GAATTTGCCCAGGCTGTCGGCGTGGTCCTTGTATTTCTGCCGTTCCGAATCCCCCACATAAACGTAATCCACACCGTATTTTTTCAAAAGTTCCTTGGTCTGGTTCAGGTCCGCCGAGGTGTAAAGAAGGTCCACGTCGTTGCGCCGGTTCATGATGGTATCGTTGGGATCCCCTCCCCGGAGCACCCCCTTGTTCCAATCGCCGTGCCATTGGACCTCGTGGAAATCCCAACCCAACACCGTGGGGTAACCGGTCAAGGTGGCCAGGACGTCAAACTCCTGATGATAGGACCCGCCCCAGGTCTGGAGGATGACCGGCACCTTGCCCCCAATGGGCTTTATGTTTTGCCGGATCCACTGGGCCGCCTCGTAATCGGCCGGGAAGGTGTGTTCATAATAAAGGCTCCCGTCCATCGTGGCCATTTCGGGGGAACTGGAGCGCATGCGGGCCGTCAGGGTTAAAAGCGGGTAAAGCCCGGCCCCCAAGAGGGCCAAACCGGCCAAACCGGCCCATAAGGCCTTTTTCCAAGCCGTCCATTGGGGCCAACGGTTTTCCACCAACCACTTCAGCCAGGGCGCCATGGCCACGCTGAAGAGGATCCAGGCCTGGTAATGGTACTTGAACACCGAGTTCATACGGTAGAGGGCGCCGGAAAAGAGGTCCTTCACGTAGACCACCTCGCAACCCCAGATGAGGAGGAATCCGGTGAAAACGAGGAAGACCGCGAAGAGCGTTTCCCGGCTGTCCGAGGCGGACGCCAGCGCCAACACGCAAAAGCCGATCAAAAGGAGCGCTAAAAGCGCCGTGGACAACTTGACCGCGAGGAAATTGAAAAGGAGGAGGGCCGCAACCGAGGCGGCCAGCGCCAGCCAGCCGTTCTCACCCTTGGAGAGCCAGGAAGCGATTTTCGCCAGGGCCGCACGGCCGCCCTCGTCCGGCAGGGCCGTGGTTTCCGCAAAAGGCTGAACCAACTCACCGCCGCAGGAACCGCAAAACTTCCGGCCCGAACCCTCCTGGCCGCAAACCGCGCATTCCCAAAGGTCGGCCTTCCGGACGGGCTTGGCCTTGGCGGCCTTGTCCGGATTTCCCTTCAACGCCTTCCCCACCAGGGCCGGCAGGAGCACGGCGAAGAACAAGCCGAAGATGACCACCAGGTAATAGAGGTCCGTGCGGTCATGCACCAGGCCGATCCCCTGCACCTGGGACTGGTACTTGGCGTAAAACGGCAGGTAAAAGACGACCGAAAGGGCGGCCAGGGGAACGGCTACCTGGCCCACGGACTTGGCCCAAAGCGTGAAATGGTCCCCCACCGTCCACCATTGCTGGAAAAAGAGGCAGAGGAGGAAAAGCCCCAGGAAGGTCGGGAAATCGGCCACGTTCATGAAGGAAAGCCCGCCGAAAACGATGGCCGCCAGGACCAGTTGGGTCCAACGCCACGCGCCGTTGCCGCTGAAAACCTGCAGGCCCGGAAGGGTGGATTTCAAAAGGTTGAGGGAAAAGGCGATGGCCAGGAGCACCAAGGGGATGCCCATCACGTGGGGATGAAGGTCCGAAAGGAAAAAGCTGAAGGCGGGGAATTCGTTGATCATCTTGTCCGAGGGAGGAACGGGAATGATCCGGGAAGCCTGGAAGTAATCCCAGTTGTGGAGGAGCGGGCTGAACAAAAACCCGAAGAAGGCCGAAAGGCCGGTGGCCGCGCCGGGATTGGTGGGCATGTTGTAATAAGGCACCCGCAGGTCCCCGACTTGGAAACTTTGAATGGCCCGGTGCCAATAGTCCAGGTTCCCAAAAACCGCCAGGCAAAGGGCGGAGAAGAAGGAATAGCGGTAGCGGCGGGTAAGCGCATAGCCCAAGGAGAAGGCGCAAACCGCGGCCAGGGCCCAGGTCAGCGCCACCGCCAGGTTGAAGGCTTCCCCGGGTGTGACTTGGGTGACCTTGCAGAGAATGGACACGATCAAATAGCCGAAATAATAGTAGGAGATGCTGCCGCCCGAAAGCCAGGGATCCTGGGGAGGCATGGAGCGCGACGAAAGGATGCCGTTGATGAAGGCGAAGTCCATGGGCTTTTCCGTGCCCGCGATCTCGTAGGTGCGCATTTTATAGGCCCCCGCGATGAGGAAGGCCGTCAGGAAAAAGGCCTCCACCACGATGAAATAGCCCAGGTTCTTCTTGGCAAAATCGGAGAAGGCCTTGCCGGTCCACGTCCAAAGAAGGACGGCCGAGGCGGCCAGCACCAGAAGGAAGGAAAGGAGGATGGTCGCGCCGTTGAAGGCCAGGTAACCGAAAATCCAGGAAAAATAACCCACCAGGATGAGGGCCAGGACCTTGCTGAAGACATAGCCTTTATCCGGGAGGTTCTTCAAGGCCACAAAGGCGATGGGAAAGGCGGCCAGCCCCAGGATGAATACGGTCAGCCACCAACCCAGCACTAATAACAGTGACC
Organism: bacterium; assembly: GCA_025980505.1. Lineage (GTDB taxonomy): Bacteria > Oederibacteriota > Muellerivitia > Muellerivitales > Muellerivitaceae > JAICXI01. Next base: position 2,445 of record JAICXI010000273.1, read on the forward strand.
CCATTATCAACTCCTCAAAGAAAATTTCACCCCAAGCCCCTTCGGAGCCAAGGCACGGGGTTAAAACCCAAAGGATTCATCGGAGGTTATATTTTTTAACCGTGCCTTTGCTTGTCGCGAAGCAACACTGTGGTAAAAGGGTTTTCTCTCGAAGACTTTCAGTTCGCCGAAGGGGGATTATAGTAAATCTCAACCTCGGGATTCTTGTAAACCAGGGGTAAGAACCCCTGGAATTTGGCCAGCCCTTCCGCCGGATAGCCGCCCTTGCGGCCCGGTACGCCGTAACGCTCCACCGTGCCCACCATGACCAGCCTCACGCCGTAGGCATCCAAATAACGCTTGGCCAGCCGGGGGTCCGCGGTCCGGAAAATCTGCTCCGTGGCCTGGAACCGCTGGTTGATATCCGCATCCATGCCGGGCCTACCCGTCAACCATTCCCGGACGTGGCCGTCCCACCCCATCAGGGCCGGGATCCCGGTGAAAATGGAAAAGCGGGAGCCCCACGAATTATACCCTTCACCCACGAACTCCGCCAAACAGGGCTGGTCCGGGATATGTTCGTTCAAGAACCGGATGGCCGCCGCATCGTAAGGGTTGGCCTTGGGAAGGTAAGCCAGTCCGTCCAGGGTCGGGGGTTCCACATAGCTCACCCATTGGCGGCGGAAAACGTCCAGGAAGTCATGGCATTTGCGGGTGGTGGCGCACATGGGATAGAGGGCGGACATGAATCCAAAGACCAGAAGCAAGGTGCGCCAGCTTTGGAAAAGCATCCGGCGGCCAAGGTCCTTTCTTCTTTCCCAAACCAGGTAGGCCGCGGCCAGGATCATGAAGGATAAAAGGGCCGGAAGCAGAACGGTGGTTCCCAACCCCTTGCCGGTGCGTTCCAGGAAGGCCAGGGCCGTGCCGTAACCCGCCGACGGGAGGACGGCCAGGAACAGGAAGAAAAGGACCACCGCCAGGGCCGCGATGGAAGCTTCCCGATTCAGCCATTTCTCCATCCAGTTCCAAACAAAAAACCCGGTGAAAAGGACCATTTCCGTCAGATAGGGCAAAGGGCTGTCGAAGTAACCCACGAAAGCGGGCAGGACCAGGCTTAACAAGGTGAAAAGCAAGAGGCCCGCAGCCGCGGTGAACAAAGCCCGCGCCACCGGCGCCTCCTTTTTCGGGACCTTGAGTAAGGAGCCGAAGGCCCCGAAGATCCGGGGCAGGAACACGCCGAAAGCCACGGACGCCAGGGTCCAAGCGTTGATGCCGAACTTGAAAAGCGAGTTGTTGCGCATCCATTCCCCGCCCAGGTATTCCTTCATGGCGAA
>JAICXI010000158.1 GCA_025980505.1 bacterium
GGACAGGAAAAAACTTTGCCCCTGCTTTTTTCCCCCGCTTCCTTGCCCGCCAAACCCTCCAGGCCAGAGAATTTTCCTGTCTTTGTCAATCGAACAAGCCATTGGATTTCCACATCCTCAAAATCAGGGTCGCCCAGTTTTTCCCGCTCGGCATAGTCGTACAGCGCCTGGAATATCATTTCTTCACCTCCTCCCCAAAAATTTCTTCCCATGCCGGAACCTTCATCACACCTTTTACCAAGGAAGACTTGAAAAGCCTGACCTTGCGGGCGTCCTCCAAATCCTTCGCGTCCACAACGGATTTGGGTTTCAATCTCAGGTCAAAAACGTCGTACAACATCAATCCCAATTCCTTGGTTTCCTGGATCGGTTCCACGTCGCCCAGCCACGGCTCGAACGTTGCCGGAAACTCGCGGCACCCCAAGCACGGCTGGTGGAAACACTGCCCCTTGGAAACTCGGCGGTTGAACATTTCGCGGTATTTCACCACTGAATCCGGCCCCTTTTCCTCGTCATCGTCCTCCCCCTTTTGGCGGGGCTGGTTCGCCAACTCGGTCAAAACAATCTCGGCTTTGATGGCGTAAGCCACGTCCCTCAAAGCAAGGGTGTTCCTTTGGGTGCGGTCCTCGTCCGCGTAAAGGGGTTCCGGTTCCACGGTCCCATTCATCCAGCTCTTGGCGTTCCGGGCGGGGATTTTCGACTTCACCTCGTTGCGCCGGATGGCGCCGAAAACAATGGGTTTCAGGACACTGATTTCGGTGACCTGGTAGCGGAACTGGGGCTTCCAAAGGATGGCCTCCAAAACGCCCCGGGCGGCTGAGGGCGTAATGACGGGGTAACTCACCCTTTCCACCTTGAATTCGGGCCGGGTAAAACAGGCCCAATTCCCGCTGATTTTTACGGCAACCTGGTTTTGGCTCATACGACCATTTCCTCCATTCCGGGCATGACAGCCCCCAAATAAGGGTGATACTTCAGGTTCCAATAGGCGATTTCGCCGTTCTCGCCCGTTGAGGCGATGGCTCCTTGGGCCAGGCATTCCTTGAACTTTTGCTGGTAGAAATTGACGGAATAAGCCTTGGCTTTCTCCAGCAACGGCCTGGTCCAATGCCCGATCTTCTTAAGGTCCTCGATGACTTCCCTTCCCCCGTCCCAAGGCACCAGCACGGCCCGGGTGGAATCGTCAATGAGCCGGTAACGTTGCGCGATCCCGGGAAAATCGAGTTTTTCGGCGCGGGCTAAATCCAAAATCTCCTTTGAATCGATATCGCTGTTTTGGTAAAGCCGCTTGAAATAGGTTTCCAATAATTCAGGCGCCTCCACCTCAAAGGGACGGCCCTCCAAAAGGGATTGCTGGTAAAGGCTTTCGGTCACCTCCGCTGCCCTTTTATAAACGCCCCTCGGGTAAGGGTGGTCCTTCAGCTTGAAAACAAAAACCTGTCCCAACCCCTTCAGTCGCCCTTCCCGGTTGCAGCGGCCCGCCGATTGGATGATGGAATCCAAAGGCCCGAAGGCGCGGAATACTTTAGGGAAATCCACATCCACCCCCGCCTCCACAAGCTGGGTGGAAACCAACACCACCCTTTGGCCCGCATCCAATCTTCGCCGGGCCGCGTCCAGTATTTGGCGGCGGTGGCCGGCGCAAAGAGTCGTGGAGAGGTGAAGGATTTGGGATTGGGCAAAATCCGGCCTTTCTTCCGTGTCAGCGCCTGGATGAGAAATGTCCTTTTGCCGTAAAATCCGCCAAATTTCCTCGGCGCCTTTTTTGGTATTCAACACGCAAAGGACGGAGCCGCCTTCCAAGAGTTTTTCCGCCAGCCGGTCGGCCCCAATTCCATTCATCATTTCCCCATCAAAGCGGTACTCCACCCGCTTTAACGCCGAAGCGTATTTCTTGGGATTCCCAATGATTTCCACGGGATTCCAGCCCTTTTCCACATGGCTGGAAAGGTGCCCGAAAGCCGGTTGGGTCGCCGTACCCAGGACACAGGTACAGCCGAAATCCGCCGTCAGGCTCTTGAGGGCGCTCAAGCTGGGCCGCAAGAGCCCCACCGGCAAGGTTTGGACCTCGTCGAAAAACACCACCGAATGGGCGATGTTGTGCAGCTTTCGGCAATCCCGGGGGCGGTTGGCGAAAAGCGAATCGAAAAACTGGACGGAAGTGGTTACGATCAGGGGGCTGTCCCAGTTCTCGGACAATAACCGGTGGCGGCGTATGGCGGGATTGGCCGAATCCTCCTCCCCGCCGCCGGCGGGAAGGTAATTGGAATGGTGTTCCAAGACGTAATAGGGGCCGAATGCTTTCTCGAAGACATTCCGGTAAACGCCCGCCGTCTGCTCGATGATGGTGGTATAGGGGATGACGACGATGATCCGCCGCTTTCCGTGCTTGGCGGCGTGACGCAGGGCGAAAGCGAGCGAGGAAAGTGTCTTCCCGATACCGGTCGGCCCGGTGAGGGTATAAAGCCACGTGGCTGGGTCGGCTGCCCCCAGGCACTCGTCCAGGAATTCCTTACGGAGCCTTCCAAGGTCGTCTTTCTTTTGAATAGAATCCAGATATTGACTCAAAACTTCCAAAGCCCTTGCGGGCTCAAGAATGCAACGTGCCTCTTCCCTCACCTTGGATTGTTCAAGATTGCAAAAGCGTTCGGTGTCCAGAAAATCCGCGTCCACCAGGGCCGAAAAGAGCATCCGTAACCGCAAACCAAAAGCAACAGGATTTTCCAGCATCAATTTTTTCGTTTCTTCCAAATTGCCGATAATGGGTAATCGATCAATGCCAAGTTGATCCTTATCAGCCCGCTTCAATAATCCCGAAACATCCTCATGGAGGCGAAGCTTTTGATCCCGGTATTCGGGATCCCCAACATCCTTGATTAGCTCACTAAGATCGGTTCTCTTGGGAATACCGGTATGGTGTCCCGCGATACAGAAAGCCGCTAAAAAGGCCTTTCTCTCATAAGCGAGTTCCGCCCCGTGGGCCCAATGGTTGACCCCTCGGATTTGGCCGTGAAGACGCTTTTGGAAGTTGTCGCCATATTTTCCAAAATCATGCAATAAACCAGCGAGGTAAGCTTCTCGTTCCATGCCCATGGGTTCGGCAAAACGTCCGGCCGCTTCGCCGACACTCATTAAATGGTCTTTCAACGGGTGCCATAATGATTCCGGCAGAACTTCGCCGCGATCGTTTTCTTTGGTGTGAGCGAAATAGGGCATGTCGATTTTTTAAATCCGCGGGCGGGTGTCGAAAAGATATCGGCGGGTAGTTGACGAAAAACAAACCTTACACCCACCCTACGTCCTTTGAAAAGACTTTTTTTGTATATTCGCCGAAAAAAAAGAACCGTTCAGGTAAAAGAGATGGTTCTCATTTCCTATCAAAGCCCCCTTAAATCCTTCCAGCCGTAACACACCAATTGAAGGGAGCTTCCGGCCGCCTCCAACCTTTTGGTTTCGGGCCTTAATTCCCCTCCCAGGGTCTCGTAGAACTTCCGGTAGGGGCTTTGCTCCAAGACCCATACCACCATGGAAGGGATTCCGGACTTCAGCAGGCTTTCCACCGCGGCGTCGAAAAGCTTCCGGCCGATTCCTTGTTTCTGGAATTCCTTGAGGAGGTAGATGGCGTAAAGTTCGCCCTCGCCGCTTTCGGGCCGGCTGCGTTCCTTGCCGCCGTCCGCGAAACCCACGATGCGGCCCTCGGGTGTTTGGGCCACGTGGAAAAAATAGGCATAGGCGTTGGGCTTGAGGCTGTCCTCGAAAATCTTGGCGGCCCCCGGGGCCGTCATGCCGCGGACGAAAGCCTCGGGCACCAAGCCCTGGTAAGTGGTGCGCCAGGATTCGGCGTAGGCCCGGGAAACCTCCGGGATATCGGCTTCAGTTCCGGGACGAATTCTCATGAACACCAAAACCTTTTGAACCACGAAGGGCGCCCAGGAAGGCGAAACGGCCCAAGAATGCCCCGGTAAAACCGGTGCTCTTAAGACGTTCTTCGTGCCCTTGGCGCCTTCGTGGTTCCATCTTAGTTTTTCTTTTGTTGGAAGCCCATGCCGTCGTCCACCATGATCCCCTTTTCCAGCCATTCGTAGCCGCCGTCCATGGCCTTGACCGCGGCCTTGGAATCCTTGACGTCCGTATTGCAGCACACACCGCGGAAATATTGGGCGATACGAATGCGGGCCTGGCGGCAGAAAAGGTCGGCCAGTTCCCGGGGGCCCGTTTCGCCGGGGTTTTGTTTTTCCAGTTCCAGTGCCTTGGCGCAGGAAGTGGCCATGGCGAAAAGCTCGGTGCCCACTTCCACCAGCCGGGCCAGGATCATCTGGCGGCGCTCCAGTTTGGGGCCGAACTTGACCATCTGGTGGAACAAGGTGCGCGCCAACTTGCGGGACCTGCATTCCACGAAACGCATGTGTTTCCCCAGGGATCCATAGGCCGCGAAGCGGGGCCACAGGCCCGTGGGGAACCACATCCTTAAATACCAGAAGGGGTAAAAGAGGACGCATTTCACCAGGGCCGAGAATTTGACCCCCCAAGGCGCCTTGGGGTTCAACAGTTCACCGGCCAGGCGCATGTGCTTGTCCAACGCCTCGCGCGCGATGAAGAGGTGCTGGATTTCGGTGGTACCTTCGATGATGCGGTTGATGCGCGAATCGCGCATCATGCGCTCCACTGCGTAGCCCTTCTCACCCCGGGTCCTCAAGGATTGGGCCGTCTCGTAGCCCCGCCCGCCGCGAAGCTGCATCAGGTCGTCCACGATCTTCCAGGAGGCCTCGCTGCAGAAAAGCTTGGCCATGGCGGCCTCCAGCCGGATGTCGGCGCCGCCCTTATCCACCAGGGCCGAGGTGTAATAGGTCATGGATTCCTGGGCGAAGGTGGATGCCGCCATGGCGGCGATCTTGACCGCCCCGGCCTCGTGTTTGCCGATGGGCTGGCCCCACTGAACCCTTTCCTTGCCCCAATTGCGGGCGATCTGCAAGGCCTGCTTGCTCAAGCCCGCCGAGGCGGCGGGAAGGGTGAGGCGCCCCGTGTTCAAGGTGATCAAGGCCAGCTTCAGGCCCTGCCCTTCGCCCCAGAGGATGTTTTCCGAGGGAACCTTCACGTTGTTGAAGCGGATGACGCCGTTCTGGATGGCGCGGATGCCCATGAAGTCGCAGCGGCTCACGTATTCGATGCCCGGCGTGCCCTTTTCCACGATGAAGGCGGTGATCTGCTTTTTTTCCTTCCCATTGACCATCTTGGGGGGCGTGCGGGCCATGACCGCCAGCACGTCGGCCACCAGGCCGTTGGTACACCAGAGTTTGTTGCCGTTGATCGTCCAGGTCCTGCCGTCGGAGGAGGGCTCAGCCGTGGTGGTCATTTGGGCCGGGTCCGAGCCCACGCCCGGCTCGGTGAGCGCGAAGGCC
>JAICXI010000361.1 GCA_025980505.1 bacterium
ATCACCAAAATCTCCATCCAACTCCGGGTGACTTGACGGGTCAAAAGGGTCAGTACATCCGCGCCGCGTTCCTCCGCCATGCGGACCGTCCTTTGGAGCATTTCCGGCATGTGCCAGGTGTCGGCGTCCGTAAAGAGCAACCATTCCCCTCTCGCCTTCCCGGCCAGTTGGTGGCAAGCCCAGGGCTTCCCCCTCCAGCCGGCCGGTAATTCCTTGCCCTTGAGGACCTTCAGCCGGGGGGCCCGCCCCCGGCGGCCGGAACGCATCGAAGGCTTGCGCCGGCCGATGGCTTTCACTAAATTAAAGGTGCCGTCCGTGGACCGGTCGTCCAGCACCAGGATTTCATAGCGGGGATAGTCCTGTTTCAACATTCCCTCGAGACAGGGCTTGATGCGCTGTTCTTCGTTGCGGGCGGGGATGAGGATGGAAACGTCGGGCCATCGGGAACGGCCGGGGTCAGGCAGGGGAGGCTTGGCGAAGGCCCGGGTGTTTTCCCAGGCGCAAAAAACCAGCCAGGCGCAAAGCAACCACCAATAGCAAGCCAGAAGGAGCACATGAACCTCTTAGCCGGAATCGAGCAGGATTTCCACCGGTCCCTCCCCAACCCGGGAGCCTATGAATGGTGGCACTTCGACGGAATCGACGCGAAAAGCGATTTTGCTTTTTCGCTCCAATTTTTCGCGGGCAACCTTTTTTCCGCTTATTATCAAGATAACTTAAAAACCTATTGGGAAAAAACGAAATCACCCCTTCTGGCGCCGTCCGGTCACGGGCCCGTTGAGGGCCCCGATTCCCGCCAGCCCGCGGTTCCCCCGGCCCCGCCCGACGCGCCGAATCCCCTGGATTATTGCGGCGTGGCCTTCCGCCTCTTTCACAAGGGCCGGACCGTGGGGGAAGGCCTGCAGGAATTCCCTGCGAAATACTTCAAGGCTTCCGACAAGGAAGCCGCGGTCTTGCTGGGTCCCAACCGGTTCAATTGGAATCCTCAGGGGGATCCCCCTTCCTACGGGGTGACCGCGCAGGCCCCTTTGCGGGGGGGGAAAGGGCTGCTGCGGGCCCGATTGTTTTTCACACCGATCCTGAAAGAATTCCCCACCTTTTCGCGGCCCGAAACGCCTTCCACCCATACCTGGATCCTGGCCGCGCCCCTCTGCCACGTGGAAGGGACATTCCAATGGTGCGATTCGGAAGGAGAGGTGGAGCGGGCGCAGGCTTTCGTGGGACGAGGTTATCACGACCACCACTTCGGATCCGTCCCCCTGAGCCGGTTCGTGAAAGCCTGGCATTGGGGCCGGGCCTTTTTGGGGGACGAGACGCTGGTTTATTCCGTCCGCATCCCAACGGAGGGCGGGGAACCGCCCGAGGGATTCCTCCTGACCGCCGGCAAGGACGGGGCGGAGGCCTGGGAAACGGCGTTCAAGCTTTCCCAAAATCGCCGTAATTTCTTCTGGCTTCCCTATCAAAAGACGTTGGAATTCACCGACGTTCATTCCCTGCACATCCGTCACCGCCAAATCTTGAGCGACGGCCCAGCCAGCTTGATTTTCCAGGATGATGTGCGTTGGACCGCCGACGGGAAAAGCTTGAAGGGTTTGGGGCTTTCCAACTATGTTTATACGCCCCGGCTCTCCAGCCGCCTCTTCTTCCCGATGTTGAAAGGCAAGACCACTGTTTTTAATTCCCCCGATTTTACCGGGGAATTGCCGGCCGGTCCGGGCGACGTATCCACCACCCGGCCCGGGATGTGAGGGCGGCCGGGCCCCAGGCCAATAAAAAAGGGGGCCTCCCCTAGGGGCCCCCTTTCGGCCAACTTTCTTCCAAAAAAGCTGCGCTTAATTCAAGGTCTTCTGGCCGGGAGTCCAGCCACAACCCGTCAGCTTGCCGGTCTCAAAAGCCGCCAAGGTGCGGATGGTTTCCTCCACATTGCGGCCGACCGCCGTGTCGTTCACGGTGGCGTGCTTCAGGTTGCCTTCCGGATCGACGATGAAGGTCCCGCGCAGGGCGATTCCCTTGTCCTCGATCAAGACCCCGTAAGCGCGGGAAACGTGGTGGGCCGTGTCGGCCAGATGGGCGAACTTGAGTTTCCCCAAGCCGTTATCCTGCCAGGCCTTGTGACTGTAGACGCTGTCCGTCGAACAGGTGATGATTTCCGCGCCCATCTTCTTGAATTCGTCGAATTTTTCGTTGAAAGCCTTGATCTCGGTCGGGCACACAAAGGTGAAATCCAGCGGATAGAAGAACAACACCACCCACTTTCCCTTGAAGTCCGACAATTTGATGTCCTTGAATTCCCCGTTGGGCATCAAGGCCTGTCCCTGGAAATCAGGGGCTTTTTGTCCTACTTGAACTGGCATGGCACAACCTCCTTTTAATTTTCGCGAAACAAAACCCTGGAGCCGGCGAACCGTTGGTCGGACAGGGAAAACCTGGCCGACGGAACTACGGGTCCACCCGCCCTTCACCCACTGCTCCCCAAGAGGGAGCAGTAGTATCCGAATCCCTTCTTTCCGGTTTCAAGCCCTTCCCTGAATTTTCGCGGAAAAACCTTCAACCGATTTCAACCCTTGGGGAGGAGCTTGGAGACCGCCCCCTTGGGGGACTTGGAACGCCCCAGCTTCTTGGCGCAGTCCGGGCAATAACCCTTGAAATGCACCGAATAATCCATGACCTGGAAGCCGTGGGAAAGCGCGGGGGGCAGTTCCACCCGCCGGATGATCTCATCGGCCACATCCATGACCTTGTGGCAGGAGAGGCAGGTTAAATGGTGGTGCCGCTCGGTGTTGGGATCGTAGCGCGCCGCCGATCCCAGGTGGCTGGCCTTATGGATGACCCCCAGTTGCACCAGCGTTTCCAACACGCGGTAAACCGTGGTGCGGGACAACCCGGGCAGGCGGCCGGCGA
>JAICXI010000372.1 GCA_025980505.1 bacterium
CCGAACTTCCGCAAGGGCTGGTCATTCACCCACAACCCCAAGTCGTCCCGATGGGGGCCCACCACCGTCAAGCCCCGGGCCGTTTCCTCCCGCCGCGCTTGAGCCAAGGCTTGAAGCATCTTTTCCCTCAAGGGCCCTTCCCCGTCTTCCACCCCCACGTTGGGTTCGTATCGCACCTCAAACCTTTCGGCTCCGCCCGTCAGGTCCCCCAAGGCCCGGCCCGCGAGCTCGGAGAGCTTCCGGCAGGCCTCCCGGCGCTTGAGCATCAAGGCCGCCCCATGTTGGGCCAGGGGCAGGTCCCAAATCCCCAACTGGGATTCCACGTTCGCCGTTTTCTGCCGCAGGAGGGAGTTGCGTTGCTTCAAGGTCCGCTCGTATTGCTGCAGGTGGCCTAAATAACCCCCGTCCATCTGGAGAATGGTGACGTCCAGGTACCGCCGCCGCAAGGCCGGCCCCCCCTTCACCAAAAACAAGTCGTCGGGCGAGAAAACCACCGCCGGCAGCCTTCCCAAAAGTACCGAAAGCTTTTTTTGCTTCTTGCCGTTGACGAAAAGGGCCTTGTTTTTGCCCTGCCGGAACTCCAGGCCTATCCGCTCCTGTCCCTCTTCCCGTTGCAGGACTCCCTCCACCGCGCCCCCTTCCTGACCGAACTGGATCATCTCCTCATCGGAAGCGGCCCGGAAGGAACGGGTCGTGGAAAGGCAATAAAGGGCTTCCAGCACGTTGGTTTTACCCTGGGCGTTAAAGCCGAGTAAAAGATTTAATTGGGGGTGGAACCCTACCTCCAGGGCCGCGTAATTTCGAAAATGAGAAAGCCGTAAGGAGCAGACATGCAACTCGAAACCTCGTGGACCGGCTTGGCTGCCCTCCTCACCGTCAAAAAGGACCTTGGGCCAACGGCTTGGGCTTAGTTCAAGCTCTTCAAGCTTTTCTCAACAAAAAGGGTGAAAAAGGGATGCTCGGGATAATGCGTCGGGTGTCAAAGCCCGTCAAAGGGGCCTGGCAAAACACGTCTAAAAACGGCTTTATTATAATCTCGTGGTCCCCGAATTACATTTTAAAAATGGCGATTTTACTGGTCTTTTCAATTGGGCCTTTTCATTATAGCACAATAAATCAAACCTTTTCAGAATGCTCTTTTTAGGTCCTCCAAGGGCAATGTTCCACATGGAACATCAAGGCCCCTGTCCACTATCAGCTGCCGGTGATTCGCACCCAGCGGTCGGCGGAAAGTCGGAAACCCCATCGGGCCGTCGATAGCTGCGGCGGACAGCCGGCGACTGGTAGCGAATAGCTGATGACGGATGGCCGCCGTCACAGCGGACGCTTCGAAGGCTGTCCCGCCGGCCGTGGATAAGTGGGCGGAGTTTTCCCCAACTTTTCCACAAGGACCAGGTGCCGCTTCTGGTTCAAGAGAGGCAGGGAATAATCGGCGATTTTTACGATTTCCGAGTGCAAAGCCTGAAGGGCCGGTCCGGATTTATCCACGACCTTGAGTTGGTCGTCCGTCATCCAATTCACAAGATGTCCACCGGTTTTCAAGAGCGGTATTCCATACTCCAAAACCACCCGGAATTCCGCGACAGCCCGGACCACGACCCCGTCCCAGCTCTCCCGGGTCGAGGGGTTCCGGCCCACTTCTTCGGCGCGGCCGGTCAAGGTGGGGGAATTCCAGCCGGCGGCTTGGAGGCAATCCTCCAGGGCCCCGGTTTTCTTGGCCACCGAATCCAGCAAGGTCACCTGCAGGGGGGGAAAGGCCGCGATTAAAACCGCGCCCGGGAAGCCGCAACCGGTGCCCAAATCCAGCCAACGCCGGGGGGACTCCACCCAAGGCTTTAAAAACGGAAGGGCATGGGCCGAATCCAACAAATGGTGCGTCAGGACTTCTTCATCCCCCGTCCACTTGGTGAGGTTCAGGCTTTCGTTGATTTGAAGCATCCGGTGGGTGAAGCGCAGCAAGCCTTCGAGGGAACCGGGGGGGAAGTAGGCGAGAAGCCCGGCTTGTTCCAAGGCTTCCCCTAGTTTTTCGGGGCCCAGGCTCAATGGGAGGCATCCGGGAACGGGGAAGACAGCCCCTTCCCGGACTCCCGCCTGGAATGGCGGCTGAGGGCCAGCAATAAGACCGCCAGGTCGGCCTGGGTCACCCCCTGGATCCGGGTGGCTTGACCGAAGGTTTCGGGCCTGATCCGGTTGAGTTTCTCCTTGGCCTCCCGCGAGAACCCCGTGACTTCCAGGTAAGGGAAGTGGTGGGGAATGGGCAGGTTCTCATTCCGGCCCTGGCGTTGGATTTCCTGCCGTTGCTTGCGCAAATAGCCTTCGTATTTCAACTCCACTTCGATTTGAAAGGCCACTTCCGGCTCAAATTGGAGCTCTTCCGGCAGGAAAGGCCGCAGGGCTTCATAGGTGATCCAGGGGCGGCGCAGGATATTGTCCAAAAAGAGGGCCCGATCGGAGGTGGTGAGCTGCAAGGCCTCATTGGGAGCGGCTTGGGGCGGCAAAACCGTGGCCCGAAAGCCTTTTAAGCCCCTTTCAATCCCGGCTTTCTTCAGGATCACCGCCTCCCGGGCTTCCGCCGGAACCAACCCCAATTCAAACCCCTTTTCCATCAGGCGGAGATCGGCGTTATCGGGCCTCAAGAGGAGGCGGTATTCGGCCTTGGAGGTGAAGAGCCGGTAGGGTTCCTCCGCGCCCTTCGTCACCAGGTCGTCCACCAGGACCCCGATATAGGCCTCGGTGCGGGAAAGGATGAAGGGGGGCCTTCTTTTCACCGCCAAAGCCGCGTTGAGGCCCGCCATCAGGCCCAGGGCGGCGGCCTC
>JAICXI010000051.1 GCA_025980505.1 bacterium
AAGTTACAGGAAAGAGGGGCATGGTTTTCCCGGCCCGGACGCCGGGGAAAAGCGGAGTCAGTTGGGCAAGGGGTCCAGGACGGCCGAAAGGACCTTGGCGGAATCGCAGAAATCGGGGAAGGCGAAATCGGGCTTTTCCGCCAGCAGATCCTCCAAGCTGAAGGGGCCCGTGGCCACCGCGATGGTGCGCACCTGCAGGTGCCGGCCGCAATGGATATCGTTGGGCGTATCGCCGATAATAACGATTTCTTTCTTGGAGAATTTGTGCCCGGTTCCGGCTTCCGCCGCGGCCAATGCCCTGGCGGGCAGTTCGGAACGCTGGCGCGCGTTTTCGCCGAAGGCGCCGAAGGGAAAATAACGGTTGAGGCCGTGCGCGGACAGCTTGATGCGGGCGCCCTCCTCGAAGTTTCCGGTAAGGAGCCCCAAAAGCGCGTCCGGACGGCCCTGCAGGCCTTCCAGCAGTTCCTCCACACCGGGCTTCAACAAGATGTAATCGGGCCGGGTCCGGACCTTGTCCGCCAAAAGGTCCAGGTAGGTGCGGGCGATCAAGGGGAGCATGCGGGCGATGGCGGGCTCCGCCAGGCCGTTTTGACCCAGGATTTCGTAGATGATCTGGGTGTCGGTCTTACCGCCCATGCGGTATTGGTGCGTGGAAATGGCGCGGGAATCGCCCGCTTCATGGAAGGCCTTTTCCATGGCTTCCCGGAAAGGATCTTCCCACAGGCTGCGGTCCGTGGAAAGGAGGGTGCCGTCGATGTCAAAAAGGACAAGCCGGGCGGGTCGCATCAACGGCATTTTTGAATTTTGAATTTTAAGCTGCGGATTCCGGCCATTTTCACCCCGTGAAATTCATGTTTTAGAAGCACCGCCATCAACCCCTTCCAACCCAAAGCTCGTCCGACTCGCTTCGTCCGCCCAGGGTGGCAGGCCAAGGCGCGGAATGAAACGAAGGATTCCCAACGGACAACCGCCCGGTCCATAAACTCAAAATTTTAATTTACTTCAGGACGCTTCCATCGGTGAAGACGATCGTGCGGGGATAGAAGGCCTGCTTGACCTGCTCCAGCTTCACTTTTTGCAGCCTTTCGAAGACCTTCGGGCCCAGGCGGTCCGGCGTGATGTCCCAGTTCACGCCCACCACTTCCCCGGGCGGCAGGACCGTGGTGGTTTCCAGGTAGATGTCCGCGATGGTTTCCCCGAAATAAGTGGCGAGGCGCAGGGTGCCGCGCACCGCGTGCATTTCCCTTCGGGTCTGGTTCTTAAGCTCGCACTTGAGGGTGATCTTCCGGGACTTGGAGTCGAACAAGCCGCTGACGTCCGAAACCACGTCCGCGCCCTTATCGTAAACCCAGAACCGCAGGGCCTTGGCCATTTCAGCCCGGACCGCAGGCGAAGGCCCGGAAGGGACGGCCCTTTCCACGGATTTAGCGGGAGCCGTGCCCGCCCAGCCGAAGGCCAGCAGAAACGCCGCCGAAACCAGCCGGCCCCGCCTCGCGCCCGGGATTTTCATTTTCCGCCTCCTCGCTGGCGGCCGATCGTCATCCGCCGCCCGCCGCCTTCAGATCACCCGCCGGTATTCGTTCAAATCCTTCTTCCAGACCACCACGCCGCAAAACCGCTCCCCCTCGGGGCATTTGGGCAGGGTTCCGGCGCGCGCGCGGAGCCCGCAGGGGGGCAACAGCCACTTGCCGATGCGGGGATGGATCTCCCGCACCTGTTGGGCCTCGTCCACCGAAGCCTTCCAGATTTCCTCCTGGGCGTTGTAACAAAGCCGCATGGCGTGCTTATGGTGCAGGTTCAACAGGTCCGAGGATTCGGTGAACCGCACCGCCACCGCGTTGGGCAGGAGATAGGAGGCGAATTCATCCGGCACCCCTTCCTTTTTCAGTTGGGCGATGCCGTCCCAGGTCCGTTCCATGATTTCGCCGAATTCCCCGGCCAGGGCCGGCTCCTGTTCCAAAAGCACCGGCACCAGGTAATCGGGTTCGTCCAGGGCCAGCGCGTTCAGGAGGGGGCGGGAAGCCGGCGTCATGCGGTGCCGTTGGTCCTGGGAATCGCCGGTGTGGGATAGTTTCTTGCGGAAGGTGTAATGGGGGTGGAAAAGCGCCCGCGACAGCTTGCTGTGGGTGGTGACGTTCAGGGTCTCGCCCAGGTACTTGTTTTGGGCCGGGTCCAGGGCCATTTCGATGGCCTTGTCGTCGGACAGGGCCGAGGAAGGCAGGCCGAACACTTCCCGGACCGCCGCGGCCAGCATCTTTTCCCCTTCCTTGGAATAATCCACCAGCTTGGAAGTGCGGCCCTCGAGGGAGGCGTCGAATTCCAGTCGGAAGTCCTTCCGGGAAGCCGGCGTGGCCCGGAAAGCCTCCACCATTTGGGCCTCGACGGTGGACTCGAAAGGCAGGGGTTCTTCCAGGATGGCCCGATATTCGGGGGCCTCCCGCAGCACCGCCTCCACCATCTTGCCCACCACCCACCGCTGCTCCAGCGGCGCGTCAAAGCTCTGGCACAGGCGCCAATAGCGCATAAGGGTCAGGCCCGAAACCGTGTGGTACAGGTAGGCGAAGGTGGCCACCGGCAACACGTAACGCGCCACTTCCTGCGCCTTCTTTTGAACGGCCGTGGCGGCCTTTTTGCCGCCCAGGTCCGCGTGGCGGAACCGGGCCTGGTATTCCCGCCCCACCAGGGGCTTCAACTTTTCCGTGAGGGACTGGTAGGCCCGGGTCTGGAACGCCACCGTTTCCCGGTACACCCGCTCGGCCCCTCCGGCGAGGGGCGGCGTGGCCACTGGGCTGGGGTTGACCGTCACGTAACGCTGGGAGACCTGCTCCGAATTGTAGAAGGGGTGGCTGTGGAGGAAGCTCCAGATGAACTGGCGGGACACGTTCTCCAAGGCGAACTGGAAATAGGCGTGCTGCAGCGTGGTATGGTGGCCGGCCTTGTAGATGGAGCGCGCCAACTCATCGCGTTTTTGGCGCCGTTCCCCGCGTTTTTCCCCGTCCAGCCCTTCGCCCGCCACTTGTTCGGCCGTCACGATGCCCTTGCTGGAATAGCAGGTGCGGGCCGTGGCCACCGCGTTGTCGAAGGGCCGGGAAAAGGCGTTGACCAGCGTGACCTTTGGCTCGGCGGAAAGGAAGGAGGATTTCGGGATTTCAATGAGTCCAGGCATGGGGTCTCTTCGGTTTTTTTGTCGTCATGGACGATGGACGGGATTATTTTAGCCGAACCAGGTGCGGAAAAAATACTTTTTCAACCTCCGTTCCAATTGCGCCCGGCCCCGCCTCTTTTCAAGCCCCCGAAGGTCCCCTCGGAGGAGCGGCTTGGCCTATAATGGGTTTTATCACCTTGGGAAGCGAGGTCCCTTCCGGATTGAAAAACAGACCCCCCATCGGGGAAGCCGGCCTCCGCTCCTTGTTCTTTTTCCTGGGCCCACCGGCCCTTTTCCTGGTTTTCCTGGAAGCCTATCTCCTATGCCTGAACCCGGCTTTCCCGAACGACGATTCCGCTGAAACCATCACCGCCGGCGCCACCTTGGGGCTCCAGCACCCTCCCGGCTACGCCCTGGCGACCCTGGCCATGAGGCTGGAAAGCCTCCTGCCCGTCGGTTCCCCCTCGCTGCGCGTCAACGCGGGTTCGGCCCTGTCGGCTTGCGCGGCCCTTTGCCTGTTGGCCCTGGTCCTTTTCTTTTTTCGGGAGGCCTTCCCCGGAAAAGCGGGCGCGCAGGCCTGGTTTCCCGCGCTCGTGGCCCCCTGCTATCTCGCCTTTTCACCGGCTTTCTGGCGCAACGCCTTGGGCGCCAAAGGCGGCATTTACCTTTTGGCGGCCTGCCTTTCCCTGGCCCTTCTGGGTTGTCTCCTCCGGCATGAAGCCTCCCCCGCCCCCCGGAAGGCAAGGTGGCTCTTCCTTTCTTTTTTCCTCCTAGGCCTGGGCCTGGCCAACCATTGGGAAACCCAGGTGGTCTTCCTGCCGGGCTTCCTTCTTTTCTTTTGGCTCAAGCCGCGCGCCGGAACCGCGCCGGCGGCGGGGGCCTTCGTCCCGGCGCTTTTTTTCCTGGCCCTCGGCGCCTCGCCCCTCCTTTACCTTCCCCTGCGGGCCCACGCCCATCCGGTGCTCGACCTGGGCGCGCCGGATACCTGGCGTTATTTCGCAGCCGACCTGTCCCGGCATTACGTGGCCGACCGCGAGATAAGCCTCCTGGGCGTCCTGGGGCAGGTGCTCAACGGCACCTCCACGGGGGGGCGTTTCCTCGCCCTCCTCTCGGAAATTTTGAGGGCCCAGGGCCTCCCCCTTTCGCAGCACCTCTTCTCCAACCCGGGGCCGCCCTGCCTGGCCCTGGCGGTGGGGGGGCTCCTCTTCTGGCTGCGGTCCCGGAAGGAAAGAAAGGTGCTTTTGTTCCTGCTGGTGTCCCTGTGCGTCCTTTTCCTCGCCCTGCTGTCGTCCCTCCTGGTTCCGGACCCGGACCAGGGATGGATCCTGGATAATTTCCTGCTGCCCGCCGACTGGACGCTGGCCCTTCTTTCCGGGGTGGGCATGGGAGCGCTGCTGGGCCGCCTGCCGCGTTCCCGGGCCCGGGCGGCGGCGGTTTTCCTCCTGTTGGCGGCCCTGCCCTTCCCCGCTGCCTTCACCGCCTTCCGGCATCGGGACCAGGCAAAAGACATCCTGGCCTACGATTACGGCGTGAACCTCCTGAAATCCGCGCCCCGCCATTCGGTGCTCTTCGCCGAGGGGGACCCGGATTATTTCTCCTTGTACTACCTCCAGCAGGTGGAACACCTGAGGCCAGACGTCCGGATGATCCCCGCCTTCACCTTATTCGAGCCCTGGGGCGCGGCCCAGGTGGAGCGGCTTTATCCCGGGCTGGGGTTGACGGCTTCGCCCCGGGACTTTCCAGACCATTTCGCCCGGATCATTTACGCCTCTTCCGAGATCGTGGTCAAAAGCCGCGGCAAAAACCCGGTGGGTTTTACCTATTTCGACGGCGCCTTCCACCGCTATTACCTCGCCCGGCACCCTTCCCTGCGGTTCCGCAAATCGGGCGCCGTCCTGCTGCTCGACGATCCCTCCTTCCCGGCTCCGCCTCTCCTGCCCCTCCCGGGGTTGCGGCTGAGGGATTTTACGGACGGCCCATCCGAGGGGGACCCCTCTTTGCGGGGTATTGGGGCCGCCTACCGGGCGGCGGGACTCTCCCCCTGAAAAAAGCCCCCCTTGCAACGCGACTCGGGCCGCCCGTAAGATGAAACTCTCGGAAGAACGGGTCTTGATGGGGAACCTAAGCATCGGGGCCCTTCACCATTGAACCTTTAAAATCCATAAAACCCGAAGGAGTTTCATGTCCTCCCAACCCGCCACCTTGGGCGAACTCAAGGCTTCCCGTTACCCGGATTTCACCGTCAAGGAAGAGCTGGAGCGGAACCTTCTGAAGAAACTGCGCTCGGGCCAGCCCCTTTTCCCCCAAATCCACGGGTTCGATGAGACCGTGCTCCCCCAATTGAGCAACGCCTTGCTGGCCCACCACGACATCGTGTTGTTGGGGGAAAAGGGCCAGGCCAAGAGCCGCATCATGCGGTCCCTCATCCAGTTCCTGGACGAGCAAATCCCCATTGTGAAGGGTTGCGAGATCCACGACCATCCCTATCATCCCATTTGCGCGGCCTGCCGCAAGAAGCTCCACGAAAAGGGCGACAGCCTGGAAATCGAATGGATCGGGAGAGAAGCCCGCTACGGCGAGCGCCTGTCCCCGGGCACCAAGATCGCGGACCTGATCGGCGACCTGGACCCGGCCAAGGTGGCGGCCGGGAGCCCCCTGGCCTCGGAGGAGGCCATCCATTTCGGCCTCATCCCCCGCATGAACCGCGGCCTCTTCGCGGTGAACGAATTGCCCGACCTGGAGTACCTGGTGCAGGTGGCGCTCTTCAACATCCTGGAGGAGCGCGACATCCAGGTCCGCGGTTACCCCATCCGCTTCAACCTGGATATCCTCCTGCTTTTTACCGCCAACCCCGAGGAGTACACCCGCGCGGGCAAGATCATCACCCAGCTCAAGGACCGCATCGGCGCCGAGATCCGCACCCACTATCCCCTGACCCGCCAATTGGGCATCAAGATCATCCAGCAGGAAGCCCGCTTGCCGGGCAACGAGGAAGTGGCGCTCACCGTACCCGACTTCATGACCGAAATCATCGAGCAAATCACCCTGGAGGCCCGCAAGAGCCCCTACGTCAACCAGAAGTCGGGGGTCTCGGCCCGTCTTTCCATCGCCAATTACGAGACTATGGTGGCCAACGCCCGCCGGCGGGCCTATGTGCTGGGTGAGAAGGAAGCCGTGCCGCGCATGTCGGACCTCAATTACCTTTACACTTCCTCCGCGGGCAAGATCGAGCTGGACCCCTTCCGGGAGGAAACCGTGTCCGAGTTCCAGGTTTTCAGCAGGATCATGGATCGCGCCGTCCAGGTGGTTTTCAAGGAGCACATGGAGAAGGGTCACCTGGAAACCGACGTGCCCGACTTGTCGGGCGACAAGCACGTGCGCGTGTCGGACCTGACCCCGGCTTCCGATTATAAAAACATCATTTCCCAAATCCCCCCCATCTGGGAACCCGTGCACCATTTGAACGGCAAGAATTCGGAGATGTACCAGGCTTCCTGCGTGGAATTCGTACTGGAGGGCCTGCATTTGTCCGGCAAGCTTTCCCGCAGCAAGGTGGGCGAGATGGTGGACTACCAACTCACCTCGGCGCCTAAAAAAAAGAGCTGATAGCCATCGGCTGATAGCCGACAGCCGGTTGGAGGCCGTTATGATCACCCACGATTATTCCCAATGGCACGAGCCTGAAAAGCCCCCCTTCACCATCGAGGACCTGGTCAGCGCGGTGAAGGAACTGATGATGCAATACCACGTGACTTTCGACGAGGCGCTGCGCCACCTGCAGGAAAAGGGCCTCCCTTACAACCAGTTCCTCAAGGCCAGCGGCCTGGAAGACCTCCTCCAGGGCTACCTGGGCGAACTGGAAAAGCGCAAAAGGGAAATCCTCGATCACTACCGGCTCGACGAGTTGTTGAACCGCCTCGAGCAGGAGTTCCGCCGCAAGGGCGCCGAGCTGGAAAAAATGCTTTCCAAACTCAAGGACAAGGGCCTTTCCCAAAAGCTCCAGGAAACCCTCTCCCAGCGCAACCCTTCCCTCTTTTACAACCTGGACTGGCAGCTTTCCCGCCTCCAGAACAAGCAAGCCGAGGACGCCCGGAAACCGCTTCAGGAATTGAACTACCTCCTGCAACGCTTGAACGCCCTGGAAGGGCTTTACCACCGCCATGAATTCACAGGCCCCCAAACCCCCACCCTGGAGGAGGCCGGACGCTTGAAGGAACGCCTGGAAACCCTGGAGGCCCTGGAGCAACAGCTGAAGGACGCCCTGGAATACGGCGACCTTTTCAACATGGAAGTGGAGACCTTGAAGGAGATCCTGGGCGAGGAGGCGGCCCAGGCGCTCCAGGCCAAGCGGGACGAACTCAAGAGCCGGTTCAATGAGGCCCTCCGCGCCACGGGCGAAGTGGATTACGACGAGGAATCGGACATCTACAAGATCACGCCCGGCGCGGCGCGCAAGATCGGGGAGAAAGCCCTGAAGGAGGTCTTCTCACGGCTTTTTTCCGAGGGGCTAGGCCGCCATTACGCGGCCTTGGCGGGCGAAGGCAACGTGGAATTGACCGTCACCCACCCCTATGAGTTCGGGGATTCCCTGACCCACCTGGACCTGCCGTCCAGCCTCTTGAATTCCGCCATCCGGCAGGCCTCGGCCCCCTCGGAGGCGGGCGCGCCCGCGGGATTGAAGGGCGGCCGCATCCAAATCGACAGCCGGGATTTCATGGTGCACCAGACCAAGGGTGCGGCATCCTCAGCCGTGGTCATGCTGATCGACCAAAGCGGTTCCATGAGCCGTTACGGGCGCTTTTACAACGCCAAGAAGCTGGCCCTGGCCCTGGACGCCCTCATCCGCACCGAGTATCCCGAGGACAAGCTTTTTTTCGTCTGTTTTTCCACCTTTGCCAAGCAGGTGGCCGTGGGGGCCATCCCCGAACTGGCCCCCAAGCCCATTTCCATGATGGGCGGGGCCGTCAACATGCGCGTGGATTTTTCAAAGGGCCTTTCCCCGCGGGACAAGGCTTCCATTCCCGAACACTTCACCAATTTGCAGAAGGGCCTGGAACTGGCCCGGGTCCTGCTGGCCAACATGGAGACGAAAAACAAGAGTATCCTGCTCATCACCGACGGCGCGCCAACGGCCTTTTACGAAGGGCCCCACCTTTACCTGACCTATCCGCCCAACGAACGAACCTACCAACGCACCTTGAGGGAAGTAAAGGCCGTGACCGACGAGGGCATCGTCCTCAACACTTTCATGATGGGCAACGAAGTGGATGCGGGGTATTTCGGGGAGGGGGACTTCCTGGAAGACATGCACAAGATCAACAAGGGGAGGCTCATCTTCCCCGCCCCGGAAAAATTGACCCAGTACGTCATCCGAGATTTCCTGGACCACAAACGCAAGATCATCCAGATTTAAATTGTAACCTCTGAAAAACTCACCAAGCGCATTTGAATCTTCCCGTAACGTTGCGTTCGGTACTCCTCGGGCGAGATTTCCGCCCTTCTGGGGTGGTGCACTTCGTTGTTGAACCCCTTTTAGACGACTCCCAAACCCCCTCAGCCTCTGAAAAACTCTCTTTTCGTCAAGCTGGCAGCAGCTTGAGCGCTCTTTTCCCGTTGAATGCGATGCCACAAACCAATATCCAGAGCTTGTTCCGCGCCATCCCGTAGTACCTCATCCGTCCCATCGAACACCTTCTCTTCAATGTGCTCATCGTCGCTTCAACACGGCTCCTCACACGGCCCCAAGCTTTGTTTTGCTTCACCTGCCGTTGAGTCAGTTCCTGACCCCGCCATGCCC
>JAICXI010000209.1 GCA_025980505.1 bacterium
ACGTCACCTGGGTGCGCGCCACGGCTTCCTCGCCCATGGGAGCGCGCATGTTCGCAGGCAACCTGGTTTTCAATAACAAGATGTGGGTCATCGCGGGCGGCAGTCCCTGTGTTCTGGAGGGGTTCTTCAAGTCAGACGTCTGGTCCTCCACCAATGGCGCCGCCTGGACCCGGGCTACGGCCGCGGCGGCTTTCGGGGTGAGGGAGGCCATGGGCTGCGCCGTCTTCAACAACCGGATGTGGCTCGTCGGCGGGGACGATTTCAACTCTGTTTACAACGACGTGTGGTCCTCGGCCGATGGAGCGGCCTGGACCGAGGCCACGGCTTCCACTCCTTTTGAGCCGCGCAGCCATTTCGGCTGCGTGACCTTCGACAACCGGCTTTGGGTCATCGGCGGGGACCGGGGTTTCGGGCTCAGTACCATGTCCGACGTCTGGAGTTCGCCCGACGGGATCAACTGGACCCAGGCCGGGAACCTCCCCTCGCCCCGCTCCTCCTTCGCCTGCGTGGTCTTCAACAACGCGATCTGGGTGATTGCCGGTACCGACGGGAGCCAGGTCCTGGGCGACGCTTGGTATTCCACGGACGGCGCCCATTGGACCCAGGCCACGGCCGCCACGGGGCTTATGCGCACCTTCGCCGCGGCCCAGGTGCTCAATGGGCGGATCTGGTTGACCGGCGGCTCCGACACGGTCAATTGGGAGCAAACCACGTGGTGCAAGGACGATGCCTGGACGACCGCGGACGGGTCCCATTGGACCCTGGTTTCCGCCTCGCTTCCCTTCATGCCGCGCTTCGCCTCGGAAAGCTTCGCCTATAACAACTCCTTCTGGGTCGTGGAAGGGGCCTGGTACACTTCCATGGGCCAGCCCTGGACCAACCCTTCCACGAACGTGACCACCACCATAACCGGCGCCGATTACCTGAAGGACGTCTGGCATACGCAATAGGGGATCGGGCGCAAAATGCCCAACCGGATCGTGGCCGTGTGGAGGAGGGGTGGCGGCGGGACGGCATCCACCCCCCGGCGTGGCATTGTTGATTAAGGGAAGGTTCCATGAAAAATCAGCGGTTTTTCGCGGCACTGGCCGCGCTGGCGGCGGCCTGGGGGATGGGCGGGTGCCAGCGAGGGATTCCCGCGACCCCGATGACCATCCCGACCGCCACACCATTGCCGCGGGCCACGGCCACGCCCCTGCCGGCTTCCGACGACATCGCCTTCGCGGCGCCCGACGCCGCGTACCCCGGCTCCATGAGGCTTTACAAAATCCATCCCGACGGAACGGGGCTCACGGCTTTGACCGACCCGGGCCTCAAGGTCTTCCACCCCAGCTGGTCCCCGGACAAGGGGTGGGTCGTTTTCGAGGGTTACGGGACCTCCCCGGCCCGGCTTTATACGGTGGACGCGGACGGCACGGGCCTGGCGGTCGTCCCCAACACCGCCCAAGCGGGTGCGCCGGCCTGGTCCCCGGACGGAACGCGCATCGCCTTCGTGTCCTACGCCGCCGGTTCGGCCCAGCTTTGGAGCATCCATCCCGATGGAACGGCTTTAACCCAGCTTACGGCCGAGAGCGGTGGCGTCTCGCCCGAGGATTTCGCCTGGTCTCCCGACAGCCGGGAGATCGCCTATTCCACCCTGACGAAGACCCGCCTCATGGATGCCGACGGCGGCAACGTCCGGGATTTTCCGGTCCTGATGAAGCAGATGGACTGGTCCCCGGACGGCCAAAGCTTCGTCTTCGACGCCTACGTGGACACGGTCAACAATCTGAACGTCTGGCAGGTTTTCCGCGTGAACGCGGACGGGACGGGCTTGGCGCAACTGACGGATACGGACAGCCACGGCGGGGCCTGCTGGTCCCGCGACGGCGGCCGCATCGTGCTGGTGGACCTGCTGGCCCAGGGACCGCCCAACATGATCCTCCTGAACCCCGACGGTTCGGGGGCCGCGCCGCTCCCGAACGCTTCTATTTACTACTGCTATCAACCTTGCTGGCATTAGAGGGGAATAAAAAAAGCGCCTCCGTCACTATAAGGCGTCGGGCCTTCTGGAAGGTTCGGCCGAGGAAAGGGGAAGGCATGAAAAAGAACCGGTCTTTCGTCTTGCTGGTTTTCGGAACGCTCGTCTTGGGTTTTTGGGGCTGTCAAAGGTCGCCCGTTCCAACGACGCCCCCGCCCACGCCTTCCTTGACGGCAACGCCCAACCCGCCGGCCAGTGTGACGGCCACCGCGTCTTCCACGCCGACTTCCACCGATACGCCTTCACCTGCGGCCAGTTTCACGGCCAGCCCGACACCCACGTCCACAACCAGCGCCTCTTCGACGCCATCGCCTACCTCCACGCCCAGTTCCACCCCGACGGTTTCGGCCACTTCCACGGCGACGGCTTCAGCCACCTCCAGCCCTACGCCGAGCCATACCATTACGCCCTCGGTGACCGCCAGTCCCAGCCTCACGGCCACGGATTCACCGACCACCACCTCTACGCCCACCGCGGCGGCCGGCGCCTGCGGTTCCGTCTTCGGGGCCCCGGGGACGCCCGTCGCCCCCGCCGGCGCGGAACATGTTTTCAACTATTCCGCGGGGGTTTCGACCTCCCATATCGCCGCTGCGCCCTACAGCTTGCCTGCGGATGGATTGGTCACCTCGCTGTCCGCGGTCTTCCCGATCACGACGCCGTCGCCCTTGATCAGCGGCGAGGTCCGCCTAGCCCTGTACTCGGACGCGTCCGGAAGCCCGGGCAGCCTGCTGGCGGAAGCCACGCCCGTACCTTTCGTGAACGGCCAGGCCGTCTACACGGCCCTCGTGCCTCCCACCAACCTTGCGGCGGGCACCTACTGGCTGGCGGCCCAGGGGGCCGGGACCGGCGTCCTCGTCAATTCGGGCGGTATGGCCTGGTGCGACATGTTCCTGGGCCT
This sequence comes from bacterium, assembly GCA_025980505.1. Classification (GTDB taxonomy): domain Bacteria; phylum Oederibacteriota; class Muellerivitia; order Muellerivitales; family Muellerivitaceae; genus JAICXI01. The sequence goes on from JAICXI010000209.1 coordinate 2,919, forward strand.
TTACTCCCAGAGCGGCCGTGGAGTGGACGAGACCTGGACCTATGGCCCTTTTCCTTCCAGCCTGGCCCCGACCTCCAGCACGGGCTATACCTACCAGCTCTGGGCCAACTATTGCCCGGACACCCCCTCGCCCACTCCAACGCCCTGATCCGCGGAAAGGCGATCCGAGGGGGATCAGGAGGGAGGAGGAACCTGGGAGGAGCCTGGGGAAAGACGGGGAAAAAGATCGTGTAAAGCTGTCGGCTCCAGGCCGGCGGCTTTTTCGTTTCAGGGACCGGGCTGGAAGCCCTTCAAGGCGGGGTTGATCATCCGGAACGAATCGAAGAATTGTTTCGCGCCGTCGGCGTCGAAATCCTGGTCCGGGGCCGTGATGTCCAGGAAATAAAACCACTGGTTCAGCAGGAAGTAGCGGCCGACCCCCACCTGGTGGTTCCCGACGTCCACCAGCTTGAATTCGCAGGCGGGCGCATACTGGTACTTGAAGAACCAGGTATAGGCCGTTTTCGAGCCCGTGTTGGCCGAAAGCCGCGCCACCATCATTTTCATGAAGGCATTGGGATCGGTGATCTTGGGCTCGGTGTAATAGCCGAAAGCCACGGTATAGACCCGGCCCTCGGCGTCCTGGGCGCGCCATTCGGTCTGGTTCCCCAGTTTTTGGGGCGGGGCGGGCATTTGAACGGAAAAGGAAACGGGCAGCGGGGGCTGGAAGGTTTCCCAATCCCCCTGGGCCCGGGCGGGGGAAAGGCCGGCGGCGCAAAGGGCCGGTAACACAAGTAGGATCTTTTTCATGGGGCTTATCCTACACTCCCAGCGGGTGGAAACGGAACCCCCTTCCGGGGTTTCCGGGGAAACAGGCCGGGCCAAAAGGAATCCGGCCGGGTTTTTGCAAAATCAGAAAGCCAGGACCTGGCAGCCTTGGGAGACGAGTTCGGCCAGGCTGGGATGGCCTTCGCTCAAAAGGAACGTTCATTCCGAAAGCTGGAATCGAGGGTTGCCCGTTCGGTGATTTGCCGCTTCCATTCGGAAAGCTGGAAGACCCGGGGGCTCATGGCAAGAGGTTGATAAGCCCCGGGCCGCCGGTGCCTAAAGTGCCGATTCCAACGCCCCTCGTACTCAAGGAGGGGCTGCCCAAGCGGGTGCTCGAATTCAACGCGACGCCCAATGTGGGTTCCTCCGGAAGGGCCAGGGGATTGACGAATACACCCCGGTCAAACTGCCAGTTGAAATCCTCCAGGCTGAAGGAATCCGGTGAAGATGCCGCCAAATCCATCCGGGTACCCTTGGGAGTCGCGGGGACGGCACCCGTCGGCTCCACCGGCTTCCCATGGAGGAATTCGCCGGCTTGTCCGGCATGATAAAGGTAGGTTTGACCCGCGGTTTCAGCGTAAACGGTCCCTTCCGCAACCTTTAACGTCACTTTTTCGAGATCGGGCCGGTAAGCCACGGTGAACCTTGTGCCCCTCACGCCGCAGACAACGCCCCCGGCTTTGATTTCAAACCGGGAGGAGGCTGTC
>JAICXI010000174.1 GCA_025980505.1 bacterium
CGGCATCTCGGTGATGGCCCTTTATGTTTACCTGGTTTATTACAAAAGCGACGTCTTTAACTACCTGGACCCCTTCCTTCTCCTTTCCTGCGCCTTGCTCTTCGCAGTTTCCATCCACTCCGGGTACCTAGCCTACCGAACCGTACAGGAAGATAAGGAAATCGTGGATCTGGCGCGCAAGGCCCGGCTTTTAAGCGAAAAAGTGCGGGAAAGCGACCAAGCCGCCGTGGAATATGCGGCCACCCTTAAAAGCGTCCTGGACAGCCTGCCCATCGGCGCCATCGCGGTTTCCACGGAAGGCTCCGTCTTTTTCGTCAACGCCCGGGTGGGGAAGATCCTGGATTTAAACCCCAAGTCCCTCGTCAATCTCTACCTCTTCAAGGAAACCCCCCTGCTGGAGATCGGAGAAAAAATGGCCGGCGCGATCAAGGAACGCCGGGAACTCAAGCGGGAGTACCTGGACTTGAACTGGAAGGAAAAGCCCAGGCGGTTCCGGCTGGACAGCGCTTCCGGCACCGGCCCCAACGGCAAGGTCTGGGGGACCTTATTCCTGCTGCAGGAAGCCCTGAAACCCTCCGATGCCGGCGCGCCGGGGACATGACCCCTGATCGGCGGACGCCCCCGAAGGCATCGGCGGGGACCCGGAACTGCGCATCGGGCAAGCTATTCAAATAAACCCCCGTTCCGAAGGGTGGGACAATCCCACCATTGTGGAGCCCTTCGGGAGCCTCAGGGAGGAGGGTTGGGTAGGGGTGATTTTGCGGGGTGAAATCCACCCCCGCCCCGGCCCTCTCCCGTCGAGGGAGGGGGAGGATAACGGCAAAAGCCGGGCAAAACCAGGCGTGCCAAATTTTAAAAGGGAATTTCCATTTTCCCGGCATCTTCCAGCGGAAAAACGCCTCCGAATTCGGCCCGGACGATCCGCCCTTCACCCAAAACCGGTGGCCCGCTTTATGCGCTGGAATTTTTTCCTGTCGCTCCATTTTTTCTTGCCGCCGGCCTGGATTGGGGGAAAATAAGAACAGGTCGCACCGCTATCAGAGTACGGGCCACTTCCAACGAACGATTGAGTGAGCCCCTGATCTCCGGAATCCCGGAGCGTGCGGCCTTTTTTATTGCCTTGTCCCCCTCTCCTTGATTCCCCTCGCCCTCTTTCTTATGAAATTAAGTAGCCTCGCCTCCACGAGAATTGAGGTTGGTTCTCCAGGTGAGCCTGGAAAAGGTCCGCGGGATGGACCCATGAAAAACGGGAGGCGGGGCTTTTTGTTTGCGGCCTTTCCCCGCGCGGGGGCCGATCCATTGAAAATTCCAGGCGGGTTTCCTTACCTTTAAGGTAACCGCACCTTCCGAAAGGAAAAGCCACAACTCTCTCCGTGGCTTCGAGGTCTTTAGTTGAAAGCTGAAGCCGTTGTCCTCCCAAAGGATGAACAGGTGGGTGCGGCCTTTTCTTTCCTTCCAAGCCCAAATCCAAAATTTCCGGGACCATAACTTTAGTTTCGGGGAAACGTTTTTTTATCTTAATGACGATGGTATTGGCTGTCATTGATGCGAGCCTCGTATTTTGAGGCAAAGCAACCCGAGTCTGCGGCGGGCGGCCGCAGGGGGTCGAACCCGTTGATGGGCGGTTGGCTGTGATCGCCGATTTTTCGAAAAGGCGTATTTAAACGGATTCGACGAGTTCGCCGCTGACCGGGGTTGCTTCGTCACGCGCTGCGCGCGCGTCCGCCTAGCCCCATTTCTTCATAAAAAAGCAAAAGGAAAGGGGATCGGGGACATTCCTCGCAATGACGACGAAGGCAAGGAACTTAAGCATCGTCATCCCGAAATTTTCATTTAAACCGGTAGGCGTTCCAGTCGCCAACCGGTTGGTAGCCGATCTTTTGGTAAATGCCGTTGGAGACGGGGTTGAAAAGGTCGGCGTACAAGCAACAGGTTTTTTTCCCCGAGTCCAAAAGCCTCCGGCTGAGGGCGGACACCAGCGAAGTCGCATACCCTTTGCGGCGGAATTCGGGCGGGGTGTAAACCATATTGACGCTGAAGCTGTTGGGCGTTTCCCTGCCGTAGCCGGCCATGGCGCGGTACCCCCCGTCCTGCCAGAGGAAAAGCCGGCGTTCGTGGATATAGCCTTCCACTATCTTCCGTTCCTCCACGCCGTCGTTCAGGCCGCCTTCACGGTTCAATTCCTTGTTCCAGCCGACCAGGAAATCGGTATGTTCCTCTTCCGCGTTCCTCAGGACGCCGGGGCCGGCGGGAAGGACGGCCAGCTTTTCCAGCTGGTAAATCCTCATCGACATTTCGAGGAGCGGGGCTTTCCGGGTTTTCAGGTTCCAAAAATGGGAAAAACGCTTGGAGGATTCCTTGGGACCTCCCACCCCCGGAATGCCCGGAAAGGTGTTCCGGATCTCGTCGGCTAAAACCCGCAGGCACCCCGCCTCCATTTCAGTGAGGGTGAATCGGTAGGGCGGAGTCCAGAAAGCCGCGCCCTTCCACGCGCCGTCCTCCTCGACCACCCAAAAATAATGCTCCTGCCGGTCGGCCGGTGCCTTGGAAAGGAGGTTGGAGGCGATTCCCAGGAAAAGGCTGTTTTCGGCCTCCTTTTGGAGGAGCCCGGGGGCAGATCTTTGGTGGAACTCCTCCACGGTGGGGACGCGGACGGCTTGAATCATGGTGCTCCGGGGTCCCTTTCCGGGCCGGTCCACCGGTAGGAGGCCCGGCCGCCGATACCCCCGCATCATACCACGGCGGCATTTTCGGCCCGGACAAGGCGTTTATCCGGCTTTAACAGGAGGTTAAAAGTGCGCTGAAAAATGCTTTTCCAACACTCGGCCAACTTTTTCAAAGGCAGGCTCCCGGTCCTGAAATCGCGGGGCGGACCCGATTTTTAAAAGGCAACGGACCCACTCCGCATCCTGGGTGGCCCTCAATCCCGCCGCGGCCCGGAAAAACCCGGCCGTGAAAAAATTTTCGCCTAAAAAAGTTCATCCCCTGCAGGCCTGTCGGAAAAGCGCCTCGTGTAAAAATTTTGGGCCGTGCCCAAAAACGTTACTCTTCCGGCGGGCGCTTGTTTTTATTTCCAACTGTCAGAAAAAAAAGCCGGGCCGGCCAGCCGTTTCCATTTTCGTTTTACCTCCATGCTTTCGTCCCAAAGTTTTTTCGACTTGGATCAACTAAAAATCTGACCCTGGGCTCCCGCGGCCACGGTATCACTCTCCTTCTAAGGAAGTTGTAACCGGGGTTTCACCGGCAAGGCGGGAACCGCACCGTCCGCAGGCAGCGGGGTTTGGACGGATTGGAAAACCGGAAGGACGGGAAAAAGGGGAGGCCATCCGAGGCCGAAGAGTTCTTTGGGTAAGGGTTCGCCTGGATTTCCCTAAGGCCGGTCAAAGGCCCGGCGCCCTTCCCCATTCAATGGCTGCGGGCCAGGATCCTATTACGCTCTTTTTCCGAACCGGCCCACCCGACTCCTCCCACTCCCTCAACCCCTTGACGCCCGTCGGGCCGTTCCCGCCGCGGGCCCGTAGGAATGAGAAGGCTTTGTTTCAAAAGGAAAGAAAGGCTGGAAATGTCGGACGTTCCAAGGCTGTCCCATTCGATAAAGCCTCTCTACTTCCTCTTCCTTGGTTTAACCTCCCTGGGAAGCGGCCCGGCGTGGGCTTGGGTGAATCCCGGCTTCCAGAACGCGTTGACAGGTTGGACCGTAACCACCGGATCCGGGGGCAACCTGGCCAACGGGTGCGGCAATCCAACCGCCACGACCGTCACCTCGGGAACAGCTCCCAATACGGCCGGGCAACTGCCCATGGTTCCGCCCAACGGTTGCAGCGCGGCCGCGGCCCAACTTTACTCCTCCCGCGGCGACGACAACCACCAGGATTGGGCCCGTATCGAGCAAACCGACACCGTCCCCTCCAACGGCACCTGCTGCCTATCCTTTTGGTTCGCGGGGGTTTTTGAAAGCCACCATTTCGATGCCGGCCAGACCACCAACCAGTCGGATAGCTATCTCGAGGTCGACGTCATCGTGGGAGGCACCGCCGTGGCGGCGCTCATCTACAGCTGGGAAAATAACCTGGCCCAGATCGTCCAACTCTCCAACAACGTCGTTCCTGCCGCGGGGGACGGCACTTATTGCAACGTCAACGGCAACCCCAACCGCTGGGGTTACCTTCCCTGGACCCAATACACCATCAATTTATGCGCTTACGCGGGGCAGCAAGTGACGCTGCGGGCCACGGATTACGATTGCGACGCGGGCGGCCATTATGGGTTCGGGTACCTGAGTTGCGTGAATTGGGAGTCCTGCCCCGCGCCTTCCTTCAACTTTACCAAGTCCAACAACCCGACCGGCCTGGTCAACGCGGGCCAAACCATCACCTATGCCCTTTCCTTCACCAATAGTGGCAACGAAACCCTGAACGGCGTGGTGATCAACGACACCGTCCCCGCCGCCACGGCCCTGGTTTCCAACTCCCCGACCAGCAATCCCGCGGTCTTCTTCACCAGCCAGGTGGGCAATGACATTGTTTGGAACGTGGGCAACGTGCCGCCGGGAGCCACCCAAACCCTGGGATTCCAGGTCACTGTGGACAGTGGCGCCCAATGCCTCGTCATCCCGAACGTGGCCTTCCAGAAAAGCCTCCTGGACCCCTCGGGGAGCCTTTCGAACCTGGTGGTGAACGCCGTGGCCGGATGCCCCGACCCGACCTTCACGGCCACCTCGACGGCCACAGCCACCGCCTCTCCGAGCCCTACCTCGAGTTGGACGGTTACCGCCACGGCCACCCACACGGCCACGCCCACTCCCACGCTCACTCCCACACCAAGCGCCACCCGGACCGCGACGGCCACCGCCACTTCCAGCCCCACCCCTTCGCCCACGCCCACGGCCACGAAAACCGCCACGGCTTCTCCCACGGAAAGTTTTACTCCCACTTCCACTTTCACCCCCCTGAAGGTCTTCGCCACAATCCAAACCACCACCCCGACCGATACCGATACGCCAGCCTCCGGCGCCAGCGCGGTGGCGTCCATTGCGCC
>JAICXI010000442.1 GCA_025980505.1 bacterium
CCGCACGCCTTCGCGGTAGGTTTCCAGGTACACCTTGTCCACCTTCAAGCCGTCGGAAAGCTTGGCCCATTGGCCTTTCAGCCAGGCCGCGTCCTTCATTTTCACGACTTGTTCGGCCGGGACGTAAACCGAAACCCCGAAGTTTTGGTATCCCCCGGCCAGGGAAAAGGCGGGGCCAAGGAAGAGGCAGGCCAAGGCGGCTAGCAATCGGCGCGAGGCGGATTTCATCATGTCGGGCTCCTTCATAAAAATGGTCCGGAACTTTTAGAAACGGCGGCAAAACCTGATTTACCACTCGGCCGACCATTCTAGGCGCCCCTTGGACGGCGCGCATGGCAATTCCAAGGACGGGATCGGGTTATCCAACTTTTTTTGCGTTGCACGTGCAATGAAAACCCTTTCAGGCTTCTCCCTGCGTTCCACGCAAATTTAAAGGGGAACCATCAGAGCTCCTGCGAAAATTCCCTGATGGACCCCTTTCGAGAGACGGGCCCCCGGCCTCCAAGACTGAACGGGACCGAGCTTTAATTGATTGGCTGAGTTGAAAATCGATTTTTTCGAAATGAGGGCTGGAATTTTTTTCACCGGCAAGGAGCAATTTGAGCCGCCTTCGAAATCAAAGGACATAAATCAATCATATAAAACGAATTAAAAAAAGGTCTGGAATTTTTTAAAAATCATCTGCAAGGTAGTGTCCTTCATCCTCGACAAGGCGGTCGCCCATGAAAAACTCCAGGCCCCTTTCCTTCCCGCTCCGCCCAAGCGCTCCCTGTTTTGATGGGAGGGCAGGCTTTCTTGTTTTTCTCCCTCACGGTTTCGTTCCCCCCGCCACCGGGCAGGCCCAAGCCGCCAACCTTTGGACTTGCCACAACGACACGGCCCGCCCGGGCTGGAACCAGGCCGAAACAATCCTGACCTCGCCAACGTCAACGCAGAAAGCTTCGGGAAGCTCCACTCCATCTTTGCGATTCCAAGATTCGTCCCTTTTTTCCGCGAGGAATAACAGGGAAAACCCAAACCAGCGTCCGGGCACAACCCCCGTTTCGGTCGGCGTCTCTCGGGGACGTCTTTAGGAACCATTGGTAAAACATTGGTGCCTATTGGCTGGTGGCCAAAAAAAGCCGGTTCTTTGAAGGGTCATCCCATCCGCCGCAATCCCCGAGAACGGCCTTCAGGGGAAAAAATTGAAAGTTCCATGAAAGGACGCGGCCGTTCAATGTATCAGGGCGATTTTGCCCTTCCGGGTTTCCCAAGTGGTCCCATCCCTGACGCGCAGGACATAGAAATACAGGCCACTGGCGATCGATTCGCGGTCATTGTTTTCGCCTTGCCACGCCAAGATCGTATCTCCCGTGGAGGCTTGAACATCCGTTGAATACACTTGCTCACCGTCCAAGGCAAATATCCGGAGAACAACTTCAGCCGGCTTATTCAAGGTCAGGAAGAAATGAACCGGTTGGTTCCCGAAAGAGATATTGGGGCCGGCCCCGAACGACGCGATGACGCCCTCGCTGCCGGGCGTCGAGGTGCACGTCGGAGTGTCGTTTTCTTTTAAGACGACGGCATAATATGCGGAGGATCCGGTTTTCATCGCCAGGTCCTGGGTTTCACCCGTCCCTTTGCTCGGCACCAATACGCACACCATGTTGGTGGGATCGCTTGAGGCGTATCCTTTAAACGCCTTAACCGCATAGCACCAATGCCCTCTCCCCGGAAAATCCTTCAGGAAACGGCCGTGTTTATCGCCGAAATCGGCGGGAAGGATCGCAATCAAGCTGAACGGCCCCTGTGGAACCGCCCCTCGATAGACGTGATAACTGTCCGGATGCTTGAACATTCCATTTTCTGCGTCATCCCACCACAGGCTTACTTTCATTTCATCCACACTTGCCCTAAGGTTGCAGGGGTACCCATCACAGGCACCACCGCTTGTCGGTGTCTGGCTAACGGTCGGCGAAACCGTGGAAGTAGCCGTGGGAGTCACTGTTTTGGTCGTTGTTGCGGTCGGCGTATCCGTCTTAATCACAGCCGGCGTCTTGGTGAAAGTCGAGCTCGGCGTGAAACCATGCATGAAATGCTCTTCCCTGCACCGGCCCGATGTATCGCACACACCTTTTTCACCCACAAGGTCGAGGCGCAAGTCATCGCCCTCCACTCCGGGACCGCAGACAGTGACGGCGGTCGTGAAAGG
>JAICXI010000388.1 GCA_025980505.1 bacterium
ATGAAAAGGCTCCTCCCCATCGTCCGGGAAGGCCAGTCCGACTCGGCCACCTTCGATAATGCGTTGGAAATCCTGGTCATGGCCGGCCGCAGCCTTCCCCATGCCGTCATGATGTTGATTCCCGAGGCTTGGACCGGCCACGCCACCATGCCCCAATATAAAAAGGATTTTTACCATTACCATTCCTGCCTGATGGAACCCTGGGACGGCCCCGCTTCCATCGCCTTCACCGACGGCCGGGTCATCGGCGCGGTTTTGGACCGGAACGGACTCCGGCCCTCGCGTTTTTACGTGACCAAGGACGATTTGGTGGTCATGGCCTCCGAAGTGGGGGTCCTGGATATCGAACCCCAGCGGGTTTTGAAGAAGGGCCGCTTGGAACCGGGGAAAATGTTCCTCATCGATTTGAGGGAAGGCCGGATCATCGACGACGTGGAGTTGAAGGAAAAGATCGCCAAGGCCCAGCCTTACGGCGAATGGCTGAAAGAAAACCTGACCAGCGTGGAAAAACTGCCCGCGGCGCCGCACGTGCCGGAACCGGACCACGAAACGGTCCTCAAACGACAAAAGGCCTTCGGTTACACCCATGAGGACGTCCGCATCCTGATGGCGCCCATGGCCACCAACGGCGAGGAAGCCATCGGTTCCATGGGGGACGACACGCCCCTGGCGGTCTTGTCCAACCACGCCCAGCCCCTCTTCAATTATTTCCGCCAATTGTTCGCCCAAGTCACCAACCCGCCCTTGGACGCCATCCGCGAGGAACTGGTGACCACCGTCAATACCACGGTGGGCCCGGAAGGCAACCTGTTGAAGCCGACCCCCGAATCCTGCCGCCAGATCGAATTGAAAAGCCCGGTTTTGGACAACGACGAGTTGGCCAAGTTCACCCACCTGTCCTTCAAGAACTATAAGGCCGTCACCCTTCCCATCCTTTACAAGGTGGCCGAGGGCGGCGCCGGTTTGGCCAAGGCCATTGAAGAGGCGCGCCGGAAGGCCAGCCAGGCGGTCCGGGACGGATGCCAGATCCTTATCCTGACGGACCGGGGACTGGACCACGACAACGCCCCCATCCCGAGCTTGCTGGCCACTTCCGCGGTGCATCACCACCTGATCCAAAAGGGAGAGCGCACCAAGGTGGGGCTGATCGTGGAGTCGGGGGAGCCCCGGGAAGTGCATCACTTCGCCCTGCTGCTGGGCTACGGCGCCAACGCCATCAACCCTTACCTGGCTTTCGAGACCCTGGACGATATGATCCGACGGAAGATCCTGCCCCCCGACATCGACCACAAGACCGCGGTCAAAAAGTACATCAAGGCCGCCAACAAGGGCATCGTGAAGGTCATGTCCAAGATGGGCATTTCGACCATCCAAAGCTATCGGGGCGCGCAGATTTTCGAGGCGGTCGGCCTCAATTCCGAATTCATCGACAAGTACTTCACCTGGACCGCCACCCGCGTCCAAGGCATCGGCATCAACGAAGTGGCCGCCGAATCGGAGAAACGCCACCGCGGGGCCTTCCCGGAAAGGCCGCCCCGCGAATTGGACCTGGACTGGGGCGGCCGCTACCAATGGCGCCGCGACGGGGAAAAGCACCTCTTCAATCCCGATACGGTCCACAAGCTGCAGCACGCCGTCCGGTCGGGCAGCTACAAGGCTTTTAAGGCCTATTCGGCCGACGTCAACGAGCAGTCGCGCGCCTTGTCCACCCTTCGCGGGCTCTTCAAGTTCAAAAAAGGCAACCCCATCCCCTTGGACCAGGTGGAACCGGCCTCCGGGATCGTCAAGCGTTTCGCCACGGGGGCCATGTCCTACGGTTCCATCAGCCAGGAAGCCCACCAGACCCTTGCCATCGCCATGAACCGTATTGGCGGCAAGTCCAATACGGGGGAGGGCGGGGAGGACGAGGAACGTTATATTCCCGAGCCCAACGGCGATTCCCGCAATTCGGCCATCAAACAGGTGGCCTCCGGACGGTTCGGCGTGACCAGCCATTACATGGTCAACGCCCGGGAACTGCAGATCAAGATGGCGCAAGGCGCCAAGCCCGGCGAGGGCGGCCAATTGCCCGGCAAGAAGGTCTACCCCTGGATCGCCAAGACGCGGCACGCCACCCCTTTCGTGGGCCTCATTTCGCCCCCGCCGCACCACGACATTTACTCCATCGAGGACCTGGCCCAGCTCATCCACGACCTCAAGAACGCCAATAAGTACGCCCGTATCTCGGTGAAACTGGTGGCGGAAATCGGGGTCGGGACCGTGGCGGCCGGCGTTTGTAAGGCCCACGCGGACCACGTATTGATCAGCGGCCACGACGGGGGAACGGGAGCCTCGCCCCTGACGTCCATCAAGTTCGCTGGAGCACCCTGGGAACTGGGCTTGGCCGAAACCCACCAGATCCTTGTCAAAAACCGGCTCCGCGACCGCATCGTGGTCCAAACCGACGGCCAGTTGAAAACCGGGCGGGACGTGGCCATCGCCTGCCTCTTGGGCGCCGAAGAATACGGCTTTGCCACGGCGGCCCTGGTGGCCGAAGGCTGCATCATGATGCGGGTTTGCCACCTGGATACCTGTCCGGTGGGCATCGCCACCCAAAACCCGGAACTGCGGAAGAAATTCACGGGGAAGCCGGAATACGTCGTGAAT
>JAICXI010000175.1 GCA_025980505.1 bacterium
ATGGGGGACCTTTATATGGACATGGGGGAGGAAAAGAAGGCGGTGGAACAATACAAAGCCGCCACGGACCTGGACCCCCAAAACATCGCCGCCCATTACCAATTGGCGGACCATTACGAGGGCATCCGGGATTGGGGCAACGCCCGGAACCAGTATTTGAAAATCCTGGACCTGGACCCGGAACAAGCGCTGGCCCACAAGCAGGTGGCCAAGATCTACGAGCGGGACGACGACATGGGTAACGCCCTTTACCATTGGAATAAATACCTGCAGATCGTGCCCGACGACGAAGCGGCACGGAGGCATGTGGCGGACATCCGCAAGCCCCTCCTGACCAAAAAGCAGGTGGAGCAATTGGAACGCGAGAAGGCCTCCCCCACCCCCCATGTGGCCCCGGTGGTCCCCCAGGTGACGTCCAATGTCGATAACACTGCGGCTGCGCCGCAGCCGGCGGGACAGGGCGGCGCCCTCGCCCCTCCTCCGGCCGGAACTTTCCCCACGCCCACGCCTTCCGCCCAATTGGTGCCGGTGGAAGTGGCCCAGCCCACTTCCGGCATCGCCACCATTCCCTGACGGCGCCCCGGTCTTTCGACGGCCTCCGGGGGTTGAAAAATGACGCCGGGTTTCCGAAAACTTATGCTTGCGGTGGGGAACCGTTAAGCCGTCCCGGGCCCGAAAGAACGGCCGAAAACATATCCTCAACAAAGGACTGACGATGAGATTCACCATTATCCTGCCGGTCTACAACGAAGCCGCCTCCTTGGAAAGGGTCCTGGGCAAGCTTTCGGAGTTCAAGGAAGCCGATGTGGTCATCGTGGACGACGGTTCCACGGATGCCACGCCCTCCATCCTGGAACGGGTGAAGGTCAAGGCCATCCTCCGGCACCCGGAAAACCAGGGTTATGGGCGGTCCCTCATGGACGGGTTTGATTTCGCCAAGGCCAACGACTACCGTTATTGCGTCACCATGGACGCCGATGAACAACATGAGCCGGGTTTCATCCCCTGCCTGCTGGAAAAGTTGGGCCAGTTCGACATCGTTTCGGGAAGCCGTTACTTGAACCCGCTGCTTTCCGCCGGCGCGCCGCCCCCCGAGAGGCTGGAGGTGAACCGGATCATCACTGAACGGCTCCGCCAAGTGACGGGCTACGCCCTGACCGACAGCTTTTGCGGGTTCAAGGGTTATCGCGTGGAAAGCTTGAGGAAACTCCAGCTGACCGAAACCAACTACGGTTTCCCCATCCAGGTCTGGCTGCAAGCGGCCAAAGCGGGGTTGACGGTCACCGAGTGCGCCGTGCCCCTCATTTATAAGGACCACAGCCGGAACTTCAACAACCAGTTCGCCGATAGGGATGAACGTTTAAACCACTATTTGCAAGTTATGGAGAAAGAAGCCGCGGCGCTTGGTCTTTCTTCTTCTCTTTCGTCCGTAAAGAAATAGAATGAGTCCGTAGCCTTGCGCCGCCGGAATCGGTTGTTGCGCCCGACGGGGCCTGCCGGGTTCCGGCCCGGGCTTGGCCGAGGATGGGGAGAGGCGCCCCGATTACGAGGATTCGACGACCGGCGCCGGATAACTTTTTAAGGGCTAGGAATGACTTCACCCGACGACAAGATCCCGAAAAACCACGGGGAGTTTTACTTTGAACCGCGCCTTCCCCAATGGAAGGAAGAGGCCCTCCGGAACCGCGAAAGACTGGTCAAGGAAACTTTTTGGGGCCTGTCGCCCCTGAAGGTCCGGGCCGCCCTCAAGCTTCCCACCAACCAGCCCCTCATCCTTTCAGGCCACCAACCGGTCTTTTTCCATCCGGGCCTTTGGGCCAAATGCCTGGCCGCCGGCACCCTGGCCGAGGCGGTACAGGGAACGGCCTGCCATAAGGTGACGGATACGGCCTTGGCGCCGGAGTTCCTCCATTACGTGCCGGAAGTGGAGGAGAACGGCAGGGCCCGCCGCAAACAACTGGATTTTTTCTCCACCAAGGACGTCCGGGACCAGGCCAAGACCAATCCCTACGTCTACCTTCCGGCGCCCCATTTCAACGCCTTGGAAAAGATCTTCTCCGACATGCAGGTTTATTGCCCGGCTCCGGTCAAAAAGAACGTCAAGGCCTACGAGGACAAGCTGTACAAGGGGCTGAAGGCCAACGCCGGCTGGAACGACTTCCACCTTTTCACCTTGAAAATGCTGGATGAGCTTTGCGGCACCCGCCGGCTTTATTTCACGGCCGGCAAAACCTGGTCCACCGAACCCTTTTACCATTTCACGGCCCAGTGGCTGTTGAACCTGCCGGAGTTGAACGACTGCTACAACCAGGCCTTGAAGGAATACCGGGAGAAATACAAGATCACCCACGATTTGACGCCCGTGCCCAACCTCAAATTCGAGGATTGGTGGTTTGAAATACCCTTTTGGGGCGTCACCAAGTATCACCAGCGCCATTCCATTTGGGCCAAGAATGACGGCAAGCACATCATCCTGAAGATCAAGGGCGGCGACGGCAATTATTCCCTGGCCCTGGACAACCTGGAGCAGGAATTGGGCGCCCTTCCCCTGAATCTCTGGCCCAAGGCCATCCCCCAGACGCTCTTCTGCCGGATGTACCTGTGCGACTTCTTCATCCACGGAACCGGCGGGGGGAGTTACGAGGAAGTGGGGGACCTGCTTTTCACCAAGTATTTCAAGCTGAAACCCCTGGCCTTCGGCGTGGTTTCGGCCACTTACCAGGTGGACCCGGAGGAAAGCCGCGCCATCGAGGTCATCCTGGACCACGAGGAGAGGATCCGGTGGTGGCAAAGGGCGCTGGAGAAAAACCCCGAATACCTCTTCACCCGGGCCGACGCTTGGCGCCGGGAACTGCCGGCCTTCATGCACCCCTCCTTCAAGGCCTGCCTGCAAAACGAGGCTTTGCGGAAACAAGCGGAGGGAAAGTCCGCGTGGGTGGAGGGCTTGAAGGACCCGGCCCGCCGCTCCGACGCTTCCCGGAAAATCAAGGAAACCAATGCCGCGCTTTTGGATGGCTGTACCGAAGTGTTGAAGGTCCTGGAGCAGGGTCTGCTGGACGCGGAGAAGGTCAAGGAAATGAAGGACGTCCTGGCCTTCCGGGAGTACCCGTTTTTCTGCTACCCCCCGGATATTTTCGTCGAGATGAAGGAAAAGATCCGGGAATCGGCCCACCAAGACCAGACCGTCGACGCTTAACCGCCTGTCGCCCATTCCCAAGGAAACCCATGGAAAAACCCCTTTTGAAAATCGAAGTATTGCCCGGGCATGAAGACCTGGGATTGCCGGCTTACGCCACCGAAGGGTCGGCAGGGATGGACTTGAAGGCCGCCCTGGGCGAGCCCTTGACCCTGGGTCCGGGCGATAGGGGCGTGGTGCCCACGGGCCTGAAAATGGCCATCCCGCCCGGCTTCGAGGGGTGCGTGCGGCCCCGCAGCGGGCTCGCCATGAAGCAGGGCCTGACCCTGACCAACGCGCCCGGGACCATCGATTCGGACTACCGGGGAGAAGTGAAGGTGCTGGTCGTCAACCTGGGCCGGGAACCGGTGGTCCTGAAGAGGGGGGACCGTATCGCCCAACTCCTTATTTCGCCCGTGGCCCACGTCCAAGTGGCGCGGGTGGAACGGGTCGACGACACGCAACGCGGTGAAGGCGGGTTCGGCCACACGGGAGTTTGATCCGGGAATTCCCGGAATCCGCCGCGAAATCGACGCCGAGTCGCAGTGAAAATCGGTTGAGGGGTGTTTCGCTTGAAGCTCCCGGCCTCCGGGAAATAAATCCAACAAAGGAATTCCCTCGATAATGAAACAGGAAGATATCCGCCCCGTTGGTTTCAACCTTGGCGGTTGGATTTCCCAATCCCCCTTGACCGAAGACCACGTCCGGAGCTTCATCCGGAAGGAGGATTTCAAAACCATCGCCCAATGGGGTTTCAATTCCGTCCGGCTGCCGGTGGACGGGCAATGGCTCTTCCAAGAGGAAGGGCGGGGGCCGCTTTCCAAGGGACGCCTTGCTTTCCTGAAGAAGATCCTGGGGTGGGCCAAGGAAGCCGGATTGCTTACCATCCTGGACCTGCACCAGGTGCCCTGGCATTCCTTCGCCAAGCCCGAACTTGAAAATTTGTGGAAAAACGAGGAAGATTTAAGCTCTTTTTGCCAGGCCTGGGTGGAATTGGCGCACGCCTTGAAGAGGGTGGGGGCCCCCCTTTGGTTCGACGTCTTGAATGAGCCCACGGCCCAAAATTCCCAGGACTGGAACCATGTGGCCTCCCGCCTGTTCCGGGCCCTGCATATGGAGGACCCGAAACGGACGATCCTGATTGAATCCACCCTTTGGGGTTCCACCCTGAAGCTCATGGATTTGGCCGATGCGGTTCAGGGGCCGAACCTGGTTTACAGCTTCCACTTTTACGCGCCCATGCTGGTCACGCACCAGAAGGCCCCCTGGTGGAAGGACGGGGAACCCTACCGGGAGGAAGTGAAATACCCCGGGCCCATCCCCAAGGCGCAGGAATACCTTTCCCGGGACCTGCCGGCCCGCACCCGCGAGTTGCTGGAGTTCGAAGGTGGGCGGCGCTCATCTGACGAGGGCAGCCTTCAACGACGGCGACGAAGCTTCGCCCTCGATCGTCGGAATGTGGCATGTGGTGTTCACCGCCAACAGCATAAACGGAGAATCGATTCCCGCTCCCGGCGCGATGATTGATAACGCTCTGGTTGTTTGGCACCGCGACGGAACGGAGATTATGAATTCCTCACGACCGGCGCAGGATGGGAACTTCTGCTTGGGCATCTGGGAGAGGACAGGAAAGTTCTCCTATTCTCTAAACCACATTCCCTGGCAGGGAAATGACCCTTCGAACGCCCCTGGCGGGATAGGCAACCCCGAGGGAGCGGCTCAGATTCTTGAGCAAATCACATTGAGCCCGGATGGAAGCCATTACTCCGGATCGTTCACTCTGACTGCCTACGACACCTCGGGAAATCAGACAGTGACATTTTCCGGAACGCTTGTGGGAA
>JAICXI010000056.1 GCA_025980505.1 bacterium
ATCACCGATCGGATGAAGGTCCTGACCATCTTCCAGGACCCCAATTATAGCCGCTGGGCCCTTTCCACTCCGGTGCATTTGCTGGGCAAATGGATGGTCGCCTTCCGGACGGCCTTTTTCACTTGGGAAGGCGACGTGGAGCGGTCCGACCTCGGAATACGGTGGGATGCCTTTTTTGATTTCCACACTTTGATCTTTTTCTTCCTGGCCTTAGCCCTCTTCATCTCCAAGCCCACCAAACGCATGGCCTTCCTCATGGGCGGCGTCCTTGTCGGGATGACACCCTATGTCTTTTCCTTTGACCCCCACAGCGGGAAATTGGTGGGCTGTATCGTTCCGGTATTGGCCGCAGGGGCTTGGGGGATGGACTCTTGCCTCGATTCCGCCGAGGAGTCATTCCCGCGGTTTAAACCTTTGATGGCCGCTTTGCTTTTGGCCTTTTTTTTCGCCTTCGGGGGAAAAGTGAACTTCCAGGAATGCTACCCCAAGCTGTTTAAACCCCAATTTCCCAACGTCCTGGTCTCCCACCAGGCTACGGAGGACGCTCAAAAGTACATGGTTTTCCTCCACCCTTACGAAAGCCGGTTCGGGGCCGCAACAGCCCTGACGCAGACGGTCCTGGAGGAAAAGAACCATGTCCGGCTGGTCCAAAGCTCCAACGCCATTTACCTGAAGCCGGGCGAAGAAGAGCGGGACATCGCGGTCCAAACCCCCTATACCGACCCCGCCATGTTCGAAAGGATCCGCCGGGAGTTCCCGGAGACCGTTTGGACCGACTTGCGGGCCGACTGGCAGCCCGACAACGCCGCCCTTATTCACCGGGGCATCATTCCCATCCGTGATTTATCGGAAAAACCGGGCAAGCTTTTTTACATTCAACGCATCTCGCCTTCCACTTGGACGAGGGATTTTTATGACGTTCGCGCCGGCATTGCGCGGGGCGTGATCGCCACGGAAGACACCTTACCCCTGACGGCGGCTATCCCGGTTGGCTTGGGCGGGGAAGTTTCGGGGAGATTCACGGGGTCCTTTCATGCCGACGCGGACGGGAACTACAAGTTTTCCGTTTCCTCCGGCAATTACGTAATCCTGAAAATCGACGGGAAGAAACGGCTGGATATGCGGCCGCGTCCCGTCGGGATCGTCCTGGCCCGTTCCGTGACAACCCGCCTGCTAAAAGGCGATCACCAAATTGAATACCTTATTTCTTATCAAAACGGGCGAAACGCTCCGCCGGTCCAAGTCCTGCCCCCGGTTGGCCCGGAACAAACCCTGGGTGATTCCCCAGAAATATTTTCATCCGAAAAAAGCCGGCCATGAGCTCAAGGGCGGCGGCCGGAGATCCCCGGTTCCGTTACCTGAAAGCCCATCGCCTTTTCTTCATTCCAGGTTGCCGGTACTTTTAAAATTTTTGAACAGGACCAAAACCGATGCTTTCCTTCAAGAAGCCGGAGCCGACCCAATCCTTCCCCTCGTGGGTATTTCTCCTTTGTTCCATCGCCCTTATTGCGATCGCTCGTTTCCATACCTTCGACGAACCCGCCGAACGGGACTTGTCCGTTTACGCCGTCATCGGCCACGAAATGTTTCAGGGAAAAACCCTTTATTCGAACCTATGGGACCACAAGCCCCCGGCCATCCACTTGACCTTTGCCTTGACGGAACTGATCACCGGTTACGGCCCGCAGGAATTTTTCTTCCTTGGGCTGATGACCGCCGTCTTGACCCTCCTTGGAATTTATAAAGTCGGTTCAGCCATCGGCGGATGGAAGGGTGGGGCTTGGGCCGCTGTTTTTTGGACGGTTGTTTGCTCCGACATGCTGCTGGAAGCCAACCAGCCCAACACCGAGTCCTTTGACAACCTCGCCCTCGTTTGGGCCCTGGCCTTCCTTCTTTCCTTCTCAACAGGCGCTAAAAACACCTTCCTTTGCGGGGTAATGCTGGCCGTCGCGAGCCTTTACAAACCCCAGGCCGTCGGTTACGTATTTCTTTTCACGGTGGTCTTGTTTTTCTGCCAGCCCAAGGAGCGGCGATTCCGGAACACCTTTCGGGCCCTCCTCCTGCTGGCCATTCCCACGGCATTGGCTTGGGGAGGTTGCTGGCTTTATTTCACCCTGACCCATCGGTGGCAGGATTTTTACGGCGCCGTCATCCTTTATAACCGCGATTACGCCAACGACCAAGTGGCCAACCTCATAATGGGGCTGAAACCCGGCTTTTTCTACCGGCCCTACGTCCGGTTTTTGACCCTTCCCTGCACACTGATCGTCCTGGCTTTCTTGAAGGATTTCAAAATTCATTCAAAAATTTGGCTTCTTTTTGCCGCTTATGCGGTTGGAACTTATTATTTCGTCTCAAGCGCGGGTCATTTCCACCCGCACTACTACCAACTTTGGCTCCCCGTGGTGTCCATCGGGGCCGCATGGGCCTCCATTTCACTGGGTGAAAATTTGAGCCTGAAAGGCCGGCGTCTTTCCTGGATGCCCGCCGTCGTTTGCCTCAGCGCGCTGCTTTACCACGAGATTCCCAACTACGCCTTGACCGCGGAACAGTGGTCCCTCCAAAAATACGGGGGAACTTTTTTAGAGTGCAGGGAACTCGGGAGCTGGTTGGGAAAGCTGTTAAAACCGGGTGAAAGCTTCTCGGACTTCGGCAATGATCCGGGGCTTTATTTTTACAGCCGAAAAAGCGAGCCCACCGGGATTATTTACATCCATCCGGCCATGAACGGACCCATCGCAGGGATTTTGTGGGACCGCTATCAAAAGGACATGGCATCCCATCCCGCCGAAATAATGGTCGTGGACAATCTGGCCTTCCCCAATTATTACAAATCGTTTTTAGATAAGTTCGGTTTATGGAGATTCTTTCCCATGAACGGCCATTATGCCCTGATGGTGGCAAAAGGCGGGGAATTGGAAAAACGCCTCAAGAAAAACGGTTCTTTTTTCCAGGAAAATACCGTCGGGAAGAAGTGACGGCATTGGGGAAAAGGCGGTATCCTTCGTTCAGGGCTTTTCTTTCGGGATTTGGAAGGCGAAGGCGGTTTCCCCATCCGAAACCATCAGGACGTCGTCCCGGCTGATGCTCATCCAACGGATGCCCTCAAAGTAATCCCTGAAACCGTCCTGGTCCTTTAAATCCCCCAGGTCATCACCCCGGGGGCCGTAAACTTCAACCCGGTCCTGGCGGGCGGAACTGCCTCCCGCCACATAAACCCTGCCTTCTTGATCTACCGCTATTGCGGGAACGGTTGAGCCGCCGGGAATGGTCCTCACCACCTTCCCGGCCTTATCCAGCCATTGGGTCCGGTTATTTCCTGAATCGGCCACGAAATAATCCCCCTTGCCATCCGAAGCCACGGCCAAGGGCCCCCTGAACTTTCCCGGACCCGATCCCAAGCCCCCCCAGTGGGCTTGGATGTCCCCCTTGGGTGAGAGGACGACAATTCGGTTATTCCCCGTGTCGGCAATGACAAAATTCTTTCCGTCATAAGCAAGGCCCCGGGGGCCGAAGAAGCCGTTGTTTCCCAAGGGGAGGTTGAGAACAGACTTCCCGTTTTCATCGAATCCCTTGATGGCGCCGTTCCAGGCGTCCATGACATAGGCGTTTCCCTTGTCATCGGAAGCCATTCCTGACGGTTCGTGAAATTCTTTCGGTCCTTGCCCCAACTTGCCCCAGCTTCTTAAAAATCCACCTTTGCGGTCAAAAACCAACAGACGGTTATGACCCGTATCGGCAATACAAATTTTATCCCGACCGATCGGGGCGATCCCCCAACCCGAAAAAGGGCCGCAGGACTTTTCATCGCCGGAAATGCGGGAAAGGATTTGGACCTGGAAATCTTTGGGGGCCGGATCGTGATGAATCAAGCGGGCAATCTCATATACGCCCAGGGTGGCCAAAACCGCAATCAACAAGCGGGCCCAAGAATAACGCTCATTTCTTCCGGCCGCCGCCGGTAAAGGGCCCAGCGCCGAAGGCGGGGCGGCTTTGCCCTTGGCGGCAACCGTCTTCCGGCCCGGACGCGCAATCTTCTTTTGGGGTGCCATAGGATCCTCAGTAAGGCCGGCAGCTTTATCCTTTAAAAATCCGCGGATACTTTTAAACCCCCGACTTACCGGAAGCCTAAAACCCCGCCGGCCTGGCAAACCGGAATTTCAGGAGCACCTTCGCCACCCCGGCCAACCATTCCCGATCCTCTTCTGAAGCGCGAAATCCGGACTCCGCTTAATTCGCAGGATTGTTTCCCGCCGGCAATTGGAACATGGAAACCCGGCTGCCCCCTGAAATCATAAGCACATCGTCGCCGCTGATGTTCATGGAGTGGACGTCCCCAAAGGCCGCCCCCGAACCGTTTTGGTCCTTCAAGTCGCCCAGGTATCCGCCCTTTGAATCATAGACCCGGACCCGGCTGTCGTTGGAACTGATGGCGACATAAATCCGCCCTTCCTTGTCCACCGCCACAGCCGGCACGCTGCCGTCGTAATTGAATGTTTTCAGGACCTTTCCTTCGGCGTTCAGCCATTGCATGCGGTTATTTCCCGAATCGGCCACATAATAATTCCCCTTTCCGTCGGCAGCCACATCCAAAGGACCGTTGAATTCGCCCGAGCCCTTACCCATTTTTCCGAAGGCGGCCACGATGTTGTCTTTCGGGGATATGATCACGACCCGGTGGCTGCCGGTGTCGGCGATGACGAAGTTTTGGCCGTCAAAAGCGATCCCCCGGGGGCCGTAAAAACCGGAATTGTCCCCAAGCTCAAGATCCAGGACTTCCTTGCCGTTTTCATCGAAGCCTTTCACCGCACCGTTCCATGCGTCCATGACATAGGCATCGCCCTTGTTACCCGACGTCATTCCGGAGGGTTCGTGAAATTTCAGGGGACCCTTCCCGAGCCCTCCCCATTGCCGTATAAATTTCCCTTGCCGATCGAACACTAAAAGCCTCGAGTGGTTGGTGTCGGCCAAGACAACCTTGTCCTTGCCGATCGGGGCGATGCCCCACGCGGAGAAGCCGCCGCAGGCTTTATCTTCCCCCGTGAAGGCGGATATTTCCTGGACTTTGAAATCCTTGGGTTTCTCCGAGCCTTGAAAGGCGCGGAAGACCGCGTAAAGGCAGGCAGCCACCACCAAGGCAACGAGCACGAGCCTAACATTCAAGCTGGAACCGGGGTGGGACGGTGGGACCGAGCTCTCTTGACGCGGAGGAATCGTTGCGGCCCTCCCTTTCGAAGCTGCTCTTTTCCGTGAAGCCATATCGCCTCCCATGAGTTTTAAATCGATTTCCAGGCGTCAGCCGGCATCTTCGGCCGGCTTTAGCGGGGCACACAACAAGCCGTAAGACTACCAAAAAAATCGGGAAATTTGAATTTTAAAAAGAGGTGACGTCCCCGGACTTGCCCCCAAAACCGCGATTTCAAGCGGATTCGCGGAGGGGTTACCGGTCTTTCCGGGCCGCGGCATACAAAAGCAGTCCGTTGACCACAAAGACCCTTTCCAGGCGGAAGCCGTTTTCGGCCAGCGTCTTCCTCAACCGGCCCCGGGTGAAATGGTGGATGTGGCCGCAGCGGTATTTATGGTAGGCGCTTCCGCGGAGGTACGCCATGTAAAGGCAATTCAAGTTGAAGAGGACGAAAAAGGGTCCCAGGAAAAAATCGTAAGGGACGGTGATGAGGAAAGTGCCGTCCTCCTTCAGTATCCGGCGGACTTCCTTCAGGACGCTCGAATGGTCGAAGACGTGCTCCAACACCTCGGACATGAGCACGATGTCGAAACTTTTCGTTTTCAGCCCGGTCCGGGACAGGTCGCCGCAAACCTTGTAATCCTTCAACCTTTTGTGGCCCTTCGCCCAGCCGAGCATCTTGGCGTTGATGTCCACACCGGTCACCGGCAGGCGGCGGACGTTCCACCAGCAATTGCCGCAGCCCAGGTCCGCCAACCGCATTCCCTTTTTGAAATACTGGGAGACGAACCGCGTCAAACGCTCGTAACGGGAACGGTGGTACCAAGCGCGGAACCTGCTCACTTTTTTCTCGTCCGTGTTGTCGTCGTAGAAGCTATCGTTCATTTCCCGGTATTCCACTTCGGCCATCTTGGCCGAACTGAAAGTCGAAATGCGGTTCAAGAGGGCGTTGGAAAGGGCCAGCAGCACCAGGCAGGCCAGGAGCGCATCCGGCAGCGCCCAATGGAACCGGGCCAGGAAAATCCAAAGCAACGCCGCCGAACCCGCCGAAACCCAGAAGCTCAAAAACAAGTGGAGCGGGAAGGAGGTCTTCATGCGGATCTCATGGTTCACATAAACGACGTTGTAGTAAACGTAATGGAAGGCCTGGTTCAGGAAGGTCCCCGCGAAAAAAGCCAGGAGGGGGTTGACGGCGAGTTTCAAGGCGAGGAAAAACGTGGTCCCCCAATTCAAGGCGGCCCCCAAGAAGCCCCCCAAGAGGAAGATGGGGACCCCGGGATATTTCCATCGCGGGACGACGGCGTGCTCGGGCATGGCAGCTATCCTTTTTTCCGGGCGATAATGAAATAACAGGCTCCCGGCTCCCCTTTCCCTTCCAAGGGGCCCCGTAGCCACCGGGTGGCGAACCATTTGACCGGCCCCCGCGGGCCGAGGACCCAGCGGCCGAAGAAGACCTTGAGAATCTTCGACGGAAACGCCAGGATCATCCAGCGTTCATAAGCGTGAAAGGCTTCCATGGGAATGATGTAATCCGCCCGTTCCATCCGGAGCCCGGCTTTTCCCAGCCTTTTTCCCCAGGTTTGGGCGTCATCCACGTGGAAGTGCTTGAACGTTTTATTCAGGCTGTCGATATACCAGCGTCCCAGGCCGGGAAACCCGGCCTTCTCCAGCAACCGGCGGAAAAAGGAATCCCGGCTGAAGCACTCGCTGGGGACGGTGATCATCAACCGCCCCCGGGGCTTCAAGACCCGGTGAATCTCCCGGAGGGTTCGGTCGATGTCCGGGATATGTTCCAGGACGCAATTGCTGACCACCGTCTTAAAAGTCCGGTCCGGGAAGGGAATCCGGGTGGCGCTGGCGCAAAGGGCTTTCCGGTAGCTGCCGCTTTGGACGGCGCGTTCGACCTCCTCCCGGTCCAGGTCGATTCCCGCCTCCAATTTTTCCCCGAAGGCCACCCGGGCGAGGAAGCCGTCGCCGCAGCCCACGTCCAGCACCGGGGCTTCGAGCTTTTCCTGGGAAAACCGTTGGCATTCGAAAGTCCGCCAGAAAGCCATGGCAATGGGGGTGTGATCCAAATAACGCCGGAATAACTCGTCCCTGCTTTTTAAACCTTTTTTCAATTCCCGCTCCAGGGGTGGCAGCCGATCCAAGCCGCGCTTAGTTTACCAATAAACCCCCCTGGATTGGCTTTAAAATCCTCATTCCCCCGGGCCTTTCCATTTGTGGCGGAATTCGAATTCGTGTAAATTATCCGGGTCATGAACCCATCCCATCCCAGGGCACGGCTTCCGGGAACCCTTCCGCCGCCGGCCCACCCCCTACCGTCCGACCCATGAAAAAAAGAAGAAAGGCCGCCCCTCCCTGGGACGGGCAACGGGAAACACTCGAGGACCTTTCCGCCGCCGTCCATTACAACGAATGGATCTACGGCATCCTGCGCCCCTACGCGGGCGTCCGCGTCCTCGAAATCGGCTGCGGCACGGGCAACTTGACCGGCTCCCTGGCCGAGGGCCGCCGGGTCTTGGCCGTGGATGTCCATTCCGGGTACCTGCGGGAAGCCCGAAGGCGCCTCCGGGCCGTCCCGGGAGTCGCCTTTAAAAAAATCGACCTGGAAAAAAAACTTTCGGCCCTCCGATCCTTCCGCCCCGACACCGTTATTTGCGTCAACGTTTTGGAGCATCTTTCCGGGGACCACCGGGTTTTGCGCCAATGCTACGGCCTTCTTCCCCCCGGGGGCAGGCTTTTGCTGTTCGTACCGGCGCTCCAGTGCCTTTTCGGGTCCATGGATTTAAGCTACGGCCATTTCCGCCGTTACTCGGCGGGCGGGCTCACGGGGAAGATGGAAAAGGCGGGTTTCCAAGTGGCTTATTGCCGTTACTTGAACCTATTGGGGGTCCTGGGATGGTGGTGGAACGGGAAGGTGCTGAAGCGGAAAATCATCCCCAAGTCCCAAATGATGCTTTACGACCGGGTGGTGGGTTTCACTTCGAAGATCGAGCGGTTCCTTCCCAAACCCATCGGCATGTCGCTTTTTTGCGTCGGTGAAAAATCCTCGTCCCGATGAGCCGACGGTGGCCGCTTTTTCAACGGCGCTTGGAGGGCCGGGGCTTTTTCCCGAGCGTGTGCCACAAGCC